>DMNR01000154.1:9905-13676 GCA_003452655.1 Actinomycetota bacterium
TGACTGGTCCGGTGGTGCGTGGTGATGCCGGGACGGTTGCCGCACATGTCGATGTCATCAACGAGGTATCAGTTGAGGCCCGCCGCGCATATGTGGCGATGGCCCGCTTAACCGCCGACCGAGCCCTGGCGAATGGCATGCTGCGCGCGACGCAGGCTGAGGCGCTGTTGGACGTCTTGGCCGCCGAACCAGCCGAGTCCAGCGATCCACCCGATTCGACGCAGGAGGGCACGTGAGCGGCAACAACCCGCCAACCTCTGGCGCGCCTCAAGTGGTTGCTACTCGTGCGGAACTGAAAGAGGCGCTGGCCGCGGCACCGCCACGACGTGCCGTCGTGATGACGATGGGTGGGCTTCACTCCGGGCACGGAGAACTCATGTCGCTCGGTCGCGAACTCGTTGGGCCTGACGGACACCTGGTGGCGACTATCTTCGTCAACCCGCTGCAATTCGCCGCGAATGAGGATCTCGCGAAGTACCCCAGAACGTTCGAAGACGATGTCGCGCTGTGTGGCCAGAAGTCGGTTGACCTGGTGTTTGCGCCGACACCGGACGTGATGTATCCCAACGGTGATCTGCAAGTCACTATCGATCCAGGGGATTTGGGGCTTGCGTATGAGGGCGTTGCGCGCCCGACTCATTTTCGTGGCGTACTCACAGTCGTCATGAAGTTTCTCGAACTCACGCGCCCGACGTTTGCCGTCTTCGGCGAGAAGGACTACCAGCAACTCACGCTGATTCGGCAGATGGTTCGCGACCTTGATCTGCCGGTTCAGATTGTCGCTGGCCCGACGGTTCGTGAGGAGTCGGGACTGGCGATGTCCACGCGTAACAAGTACCTATCGCCCGTTGCCCGGGAAACGGCGCTGCGAATTCCCTCGGCAATTGCGGCAGGGCAGTCGGTGGCCGAACGCGGATCATCCGCCGTGATCGAGGTAGTCCGTTCGATCCTGGAGGCACCTGCACCGGTGGAAGTTGATGTCCAATACGTGGCGGTCACCGATCCCCTCATGGGGCCTGCCCCTGATTCCGGTGAGGGACGCCTGATCGTCACCGCCATTGTTGATGGGACTCGGCTGCTCGACAATGCTCAGGTGGTCCTCGGACCCCCTGGACCATTCGCGGCGGAGGCCGATTCGGCGGCTGGGGTTGAAACGGGCGAATGACAGCGCAGTTGGCTCCTCGGCTCACGAGCCCGGAGCCTGGTTGGACCATAGAAGCCGATGTAGTCGTCGTCGGTTCCGGCATTGCAGGACTCGCGACGGCAATGCATGCTCGCCGTGCGGGTCATCGTGTCCTGCTCGTGACCAAGGCGAAGGTGGATGAGGGCTCAACGCGGTGGGCTCAAGGCGGGATTGCCGCAGCGCTCGCCGAGGACGATTCGCCAGCGGAGCACCTCGCCGACACGATGATTGCCGGTGCAGGTTTGTGCGACCCCGACGCCGTTCGGGTACTCGCCTATGAGGGTCCGGCGGCCGTGCGTCGGCTTGTGAGTTGGGGTGCGGCGTTCGACCTCGATGATGCCGGGGCACTCTCGCTCACGCGTGAAGGTGGACACCAGCGCAATCGAATCGCTCACGCGGGCGGTGACGCGACGGGAGTGGAGATCAGCCGTGCGCTCGTGCATGCCGTGGCCCAGGATGACGGAATCGAACTGATCGAACACGCACTCGTCTTGGACCTGTTGGTCGATGCCGAGGGTGCAGCTCAGGGACTCACACTGCACGTCATGGGCGAAGGACAGCGAGACGGGGTTGGTGCCGCGCTAGCACCAGTCGTCGTCTTGGCCACCGGTGGAATCGGACAAGTCTTCGCATCGTCGACCAACCCAACCGTTGCTACCGGGGACGGCCTCGCGCTCGGCCTGCGCGCGGGTGCCGAAGTTGCTGACATCGAATTTGTGCAGTTCCACCCGACCGTGTTGTGGCTTGGATCTGCCAGTCGCGGACAACAGCCGCTGATTTCCGAAGCGCTGCGCGGAGAAGGTGCGGTGTTGCTCGATGACACTGGCGAGCGGTTCCTCGTTGGTCAACATCCGATGGCGGAGTTGGCCCCGCGCGACGTGGTGGCGAAGGCGATCATGCGCCGAATGCGAGAGACCGACCGGCCGCACGTCTGGCTCGATGCCCGCAACTTCGACGAGCAGATGTGGCTGCGCAGGTTCCCCAACATCCTCGAGTCCTGCCGCCTGCACGGGATCGACCCGGTTACCGGTTTGATCCCTGTCGTTCCCGCCCAGCACTATGTCTCCGGGGGGCTAGTCACAGACGTCAATGGGCGCACAAGCATCGACGGCCTATTCGCCGTTGGCGAATGCGCGTGTACGGGTGTTCACGGCGCTAATCGCTTGGCGAGCAACAGCCTGCTTGAGGGCCTGGTCTTTGCTGACCGGATAGGTGCGTTGCTCGCGAATGGTCTGCCGCCTCGGCGCGAGCCATTGCCACGCACGACGGAATCGGCTCTGATTGGTGGTGAACACCGCGATCGAGTCCAGAAGCTGATGACCGGGGACGTCGGCGTCCTGCGAACCGCGGAATCGATGGCGCTGGCCGCTGATGGGATCGCAGACGTACTCGCTCAGCAGGAAGCCCAGCCCCACACGGCGGCTTGGGAGACCACGAATGTGGCCATGGTGGCGCAGGTGCTGACTGCTGCGGCCGCTTTGCGAGAAGAGACCCGCGGCTCTCACTGGCGCGAGGACTTCCCTGACATTGACAATGAGAAGTGGCGAGTTCGGATTGTGAGTCGACGCAACGCGGATTCGACGATCAGCATCAACCTGCGGAAGGTACCTCGGTGACCAGCGACGACATACGCGCTCAACTGACACAGGCTGGCCTTGATGCCGAAGCCCTTAGTGGACTCATCAACGCTGCGATCGCCGAGGACCTGGCCGGCGGCGTCGACGTGACGACAGTTGCAACTGTGCCGGGCGAGCAGCGATCGCGGCTTGACTTGGTTGCGCGAGCGCCGGGCGTCGTCGCCGGTATTCCAGTTGCTGGACTGGTGTTTGAGAACGTTGCAGCCGGCGCCGGAAATCCTATTGAGATCACGCAGGTTCGCCAGGACGGTGAAGCCGTTGTGGTCAGGGACGTGCTTCTCACCATCCGTGGCAACACCCGCGACCTCTTGACCGCAGAGCGCACCGCGCTGAACCTCTTGTGCCACTTGTCTGGCGTGGCCACCGAAACCGCGAAGTGGGCGGTTGCCCTTTCCGGGAGTCGCACGCGCGTTCGGGACACCCGCAAGACGACCCCGCTGTTGCGATCGCTGGAGAAGTACGCGGTTCGTTGCGGCGGTGGGGTCAATCATCGAATGGCACTGTCGGATGCTGCTCTCGTCAAGGACAACCACGTCGTTGCGGCAGGAGGAGTGGCGGCGGCATTTGAGGCTGTTCGCCGCAGCTTTCCGGGCGTTCCGGTCGAGGTTGAGGTTGACTCCCTTGACCAACTCGACGAGGTTGTGGCGGCAGGTGCGGACCTCGTTTTGCTGGACAACTTCACCCCGGAACAGATGAGCCAGGCGGTCAGTCGCGTAGGCGGACGAGTGCTGCTGGAGGCATCTGGCGGATTGACACTTTCCGATGCTGCGGCCGTCTCGGCAACTGGCGTCGACTACGTGGCTGTCGGCGCCCTGACTCACTCAGCACCCGTGCTTGATATCGGTGCCGACTTGGAGTCCATCTAGCCAACTTTCGTTCCACGCGGCAGGTAGGGAACTATGTACATGTGCTGCTGACGATTGATGTGGGAAACACGAACACGGTCATTGG
>DMNR01000154.1:13916-18614 GCA_003452655.1 Actinomycetota bacterium
ACAGTTCCCGCCGTTCTTCGTGAGATGCGCACGATGCTCCACCGCTACTACCCCGATATTCCGACAGTCATCGTCGAACCGGGGATCAAGACAGGCGTCGGTGTGCTGACCGATAACCCGAAAGAGGTTGGCACCGACCGCATCGTCAACACCCTTGCCGCGTACACGCTGTACGGAGGACCTTCGATCGTCGTTGACTTCGGAACGTCCACCAACTTCGACGTGGTTTCAAAGAACGGCGAGTTCCTTGGTGGCGCACTGGCGGCGGGGATCGAAATCTCCGTCGAGGCCCTGGCCCAACGCGCAGCTCAGTTGCGCAAGGTCGAACTGGTGCGGCCGCGCTCGGTAATCGGCAAGAACACCATTGAGGCGCTGCAGTCGGGGACCGTGTACGGATTCGCCGGTCAGGTGGACGGTCTCGTTGACCGCATCACGGACGAACTCGGCGGCTCCGTCAACGCGGTTATCGCGACCGGCGGTTTGTCGAAGGTCGTCCGGGAGGAATCGCGCACGATCACCGTGCATGAACCGGCGTTGACCCTCATCGGGTTGCGGCTGGTGTTCGAAAAGAACGTGAACTGATGGGCGAGAATCAGATAGCGGGGAAGGTCGTCGTTCGACCGGCTCACACCTCCGACGTTGCGCGGATCCGCTACCTCGTCGATACGTATTCGCCCGATCGGCGTCTGTTGAGCAAGGCAACGGTTGCGCTCTATGAAGGTGTTCAGGAATTTGTTGTCGCAGAACTCGATGGGAATGTCGTCGGGTGCGGGGCGCTGCATGTGATGTGGGAGGACCTCGCCGAGGTTCGCACTTTGGCGGTCGACCCAGTTGTGGGCCGAAGAGGCATCGGTGGTGCGTTACTCGACGAACTGCTGCGGCGTGCACGCACCGTCGGGGTCAAGCGGGTATTCGTGTTGACGTTCGAAGTCGAGTTCTTCCGCCGCTACGGATTCGTCGAGATCGATGGAACGCCGGTTGAACACGACGTATTCGAGCAGCTCCTACAGTCCTACGACGAGGGTGTCGCAGAATTCCTCGACCTTGAACGGGTCAAACCCAACACCCTCGGGAACTCTCGGTTGCTGCTCATCCTGTAGTCCCTCAGGACGACCTTGTCGCGGATGTGGCGGGTTCGGTTGTGCTTGCCCGCGCGATTGGCGAGAATCCCCGTATGAGCTACCCGCCGCCACCTGGCCAACCACAACCCGAAGTGCCAGGCCAGCCACAGCAGCCCGGAACGTATCCACCACCAGGTGCATATTCGCCGGGTCAGGTCGGGTATCAACCGAGCCAAGCAATCCCGCCGACACCCGAGCGACCCAAGCGCCCCTGGAACGTGACGTTGGTGGCCGTCCTCACGTTCATCGTCGGAGTGCTTGACGTGGCAGCGGGAATCAGCGCGCTGATCTTCCGCAATGAGTTGAGACTTCAGGTGGAGCTCGGACTTTCGGCCAACAACATCGCCATCAGTGGAGCGGTGGTGCTGGTGATTGGCGCTGTCGTGTTGCTGCTGTCGTTCGGGCTCTTCGGCGGCTCGCGGTTGTCGCGTGGCGTGATCGCTTTCTTCTCGGTGGTTCGGATTGCATTGGCGACGGTCGCGATCGTGTTGGCCACAACGATCAACGGTCGCGTCGGCTTCCTGTTCGACATCGTCCTGTCGATCATCTTGCTGCTGTTGCTCTATGCGGGTGCTCGTACCAAGTCGTTCTTCGCGCGCGGTTAAGCCGTGAGCGTGCTCGGTTAGCCGTTAGGTGGTTGTTGTGGTGTTAGCGAAAACGCCGTCTGCGGTGGCAGGTACTGCGATTGCAATGGGTTTGGTTGTCATCGCAGGCTGTTCGACGTCAGCGTCTGACCCTCAACGCGATGCAGCAGCCGAGCCGGCACAGGGCTTCACGTACGGGGTCGCGGCCGGTGCGATGGATACAACCACAGCGAAACTTTGGACGCGTGCTGACGTCGCAGGCCCGGTCGTTGCGACTATCCGCAGCGATTCCGATTTCGGAAACGGTTGTGAGCAGGGCATTTCGGGGACGGAGTGGTCGGCGACTCAGACGGCTGAAACGGCGAAGGACCTGACGCTCACGTTCGAGGCTGTTGGTCTCAAGGCGGGTCAGACGTACAAGTACCGCTTCTGCACAGCCGGAGGCGATCACAGCACCATCGGAACCTTCAAGACGCCGCCGTCCCCGACTGCAAACGCCAACATCAACTTCGCTTACACAGGTGACTTCACGGCTGAGACACCCCGGGGTTCCAACAGCACGACGCCGTTCTACAACAGCTTCGACGTGTTCAGTTCAATGGCCGAGAAGTCCCTCGACTTCGCAGTCCTCGGTGGCGACGTCATCTACTCCGACAGCGTTGCCGGTGACCGGAAGAACCCCACCGCGCTGACGCGTGAGGAGAAGTGGGCGAAGTACCGGGAGAACCTGAGGCAACCGCAACTCCAGCAGCTGCGTGCGGCAACGGGTGAGTACGCACACTGGGATGACCACGAATGGGACAACGGGTTCTATCCGACACCGGACAACCAGGCACTGTTTACGGCCGGTGTCCAAGCATTCACTGACTACATGCCGGTAGAACATTCGAAGAAGAATGGCATCTACTCAACGTATAAATGGGGCAAGAACCTTGAGGTCTTCGTCCTGGACGAAACGTCATTTCGGACGGCACCGGTTGATGAACTCAAGAGCAAGCCGTGCACGAATCCGGTGACGAAGCGAACCGAACGGATGCCGACTGCCAGCAAGGAGCTGCGGGCGCGGATGGCGACGCTACTCAAGGAGCCATCGTTGAACGCTCCGGTTTCGCCTGCGTGTCTCGATGCGATCAACAAGAGCGGCCGCACGATCCTCGGTGCGGCCCAGTTTGAGCAGCTGCAACGCGACTTGCGTTCGTCGAATGCCACGTTCAAGGTCATTGCGAGCACGGGCCCCATGCAGAAGATCTATGTCGCGCCTTATGGGCGATTTGAGGGCTACCCGCTTGAGCGCCGGCGAATGCTTGACCTCTTTACTGAGGTGCCGAACGTTGTCGTGCTCGCTACCGATGTGCACGCCACTCTGGTCGGGCAAGTCGATGAGGCTAGGCCAGTCGACATGGCTGGGCAGGCGATGGAAGCGACCGTTGGGCCCGCGGCCGCCGGTACGCGCCAAGTCATCTGGAACGGGTACTTTCGAAACGTTCCCAATGCGACTGAGCTCATCGCGTCGGACTTCTTCCGTGTGGCGAAGACCGATGGTGGGCTCGGAATGTCCTGCGCCAACCTCGACACGTATTCGTACGCAACCGTGTCAGTTAGTGAGAAACAGTTGGTCGTAACGCCGAGAGATCAGCGCGGTGATCAGGTCGCCGACGTGCTCGGCAAACCATGCCAACCGCTGACGGTTGACGCGGTTCGTTAGTCGCGCAATCAAGCTAGCGTGACCGTTGGCACTGAACCGGTTCACCAAATCTGTGGTGTTTCCGCTGGCCCCGCGGGGGGCATCTGTGTTGAAACCAACCGGCGGNATCCTCCGCCGGCATCGAGTTGCCGACACGGAGGAACAGATGAGTCAGAAAGCCATGAAGTCCCGCTCGTTCACGATCGGTCTCACCGCGGCAGTTGCGATGATCGCCGTGGGTGTCGCTCCCGCCGTCGGGGCGCAGGTGGCGCCGACCTCAGCATCCGGCTCGGTGACGTCTTCGGGAATTGTCGATATCCCGGATCATAAGCAACGAGCAGATCTGTCCGGCATCACGAAGGTCGGCGAAAAGTTGATCATTGTCAATGACCGGACACCCAACAAGGACGTGGGGCAGGCGGTCTTCACGGCACCAACGGACTTCGGGAACGGCGCGACGCTGGAGCCGCTGGAATCACTGCCGAATCTCAACGTGCAGAAACTCGAGGGAGTCACCACCACGCCGAGCGGTGACTACGTCTTTGCGACGACCGCCTTCGACCGTGGCGATCAGCCCGAGTTCAACGTTCTGCTGGGATGGCCGGCGAATGATCCGGCGAAGGCCCAGATCCTCGGGAGCGAAGATGGTGCCGCGGCTACCTCCGGCAAGCTTCGTTCACAGTTGGTGAAGACGCTCGGCACGCCCTTCGTCAAGATCGAAGGAATCGCGGCGAGCAAGGACAAGCTCTACCTCGGAGTTCGTGAGCAAGGACCGGACTTCAAGCAGGCCGAGTACGTGATGAAGATCGTCACCGTGGACTACTCGGTGACCGGCGGAAAGTTGGAGCTGGGAAAGATGGATCCCAACGTCTGGAAGATGGCACCGTCGAACTCCTCAGACCTCAAAGCGCCGCTTGGATTGTCTGATTTGGCATTCGACGCGAAGCAGGACCGTCTGCTCATGACGACGAGCTACGAGAAGCGAGGTGCCGAACCGGAGAACGTTGCCGGCTACCTGTGGCAGCTCCCGCTTGCGAACCTGGAGACTGGCAAACCCGCCAACCTTGTGGCTAAAGATTCCGGTGCGCCGCTGGAGTTCACCCACAAGCCTGAGGGCGTGGTCAGCGTTCCGGGCAAGGGCGTCATGGTTCTGCACGATGATGACGAACGCCTAACGACAGTCCAGGCGCCGGATGGACCTCGGACACGTTCATTGTTCGAAGCCGCCTATGACTTCGTGGCCGTCAAATAGCTGGCCCCGCCCTGCTGGGTGAAGGCTCTAGGAGCCGAGGGCGTCCGAGACCACCTC
>DMNR01000121.1 GCA_003452655.1 Actinomycetota bacterium
GCAAACCCCCGTCGTGTTGGGGTTCCTGGGTCGTAAATGGCGTGAGCTACCCCAACACGACGGGGTTTTGCGGGTCGCTTAGGTGGAGTGCGTGGAGTTACTTGACACTCGTATCAAGTTGACACTAGTGTCAGTTTCGTGCCGCCAGTGATCAGAAGTCGGGTCGATCGCAAGGACCCGCAGTACCTCGCAAACCGCAGCGCGATGCTCGATGCGCTTGCGGAGATTCAGGCATTAACCGACCGCGTGACTGCCGGGGGTGGCAAGGAAGATGCGGACGCATCGGCCGCCACGGTTGCTCGCCATCGCAAGCGCAACAAGCTGCTGCCCCGTGAGCGCATCCAGTTGCTGCTTGATGAGGGCTCGCCATTTCTGGAGCTCAGCACGTTGGCGGGTTGGGGTTCCGACGATCCACTCGGTGGCGGAATGGTTACGGGGATCGGATGGGTCCATGGCGTTGAATGCATGGTGGTTGCGAATGACCCGACGGTGAAAGGTGGCAGTCAGGGTCCTACGTCCGGCCGCAAGGGATTGCGGGCGATGGAGATTGCGCGAGTGAATCGCCTGCCGTTGATCAACTTCACCGAGTCCGGCGGGGCGGACTTGCCGAAGCAGGCGGACATTTTCGTTCCCGGCGGCGCAAGCTTCAAAAATCTGACGCAGTTGTCGGCCGCTGGCATTCCCACGATCACACTGGTCTTCGGATCATCGACGGCCGGCGGCGCGTACGTGCCTGGGATGAGCGACTACGTCGTCATGCAGAAGGACGCGGCGAAGGTCTTCCTCGGTGGTCCGCCACTGGTGAAGATGGCCATCGATGAGGACGCCGACGAAGAGACGCTCGGCGGCGCCGATATGCACGCACGAACTAGTGGCCTCGCCGACTATTTGGCCTTGGACGAGCCTGATGCCATGCGCATTGGCCGCGACATCGTCGGGCATCTCAACTGGCGCAAGGCAGGACTTGGGCCCGCTCGGGCACCTATGCCGCCGAAGTACGACGCTGAGGACTTACTCGGGATTGCCAGCGCCGACATTCGCCACCCATTCGAAGCGCGCGAGGTGATCGCGCGCATCGTTGACGGCAGCGAGTTCGAGGAGTTCAAGACCCTCTACGGCTCAACCCTCGTGACCGGGTGGGCGACGCTCAACGGATACCCCATTGGCATCCTCGCGAACAACGGGATTCTGTTTAGCGAAGAGGCAGAGAAGGGTGCGCAGTTCATCCAGCTCTGCAATCGATCGCAGACGCCGATCTTGTTTATGCAGAACATCACCGGGTTCATGGTCGGTACGCGCTACGAACAAGGCGGAATCATCAAGGACGGCGCGAAGTTGATCAACGCCGTCTCGAACTCAACTGTGCCGCACCTGACACTGATGATGGGTGCTTCGTACGGCGCTGGAAACTACGGAATGAGTGGTCGTGCCTACGATCCACGGTTCATCTTCACGTGGCCCAATCACCGCATCGCGGTCATGGGTCCGAAGCAACTTGCGGGCGTCATGACCATCGTCGCCCGGAGCAAGATCGAGGGTGCTGGCGGCGAGTGGAATGACGAAACCGAGGCGATGATTGCGCCGATGCGTGACGCACTCGAACAGCAAGTTGAGCGCGAGTCGACGGCATTGTTTGCCACCGGTCGCGTGTGGGATGACGGGATCATCGACCCGCGCGACACCCGGACTGCGCTCTCGCTGGCGTTGTCTGCCTGCCATTCAGCGCCGATCCGTGGGGTCGGCGCGAGTGATGCCGATGCATTGGCTGCGGGAGTCGCCGGTCCTGCAGGCGGTCACTTCGGAACGTGGCGGATGTGATGGAGATGAGTAACGACATGGCACCGCCGGAGGGTGAACTCGTAGATGCCAGCGACTTCTGGGCGCGGCGCAACCAGCCAACGTCGTCGGAGGCGTCGGGGACATCGGGGTCGAATGGTCCGTCGCACGGTGCAGAGGTGCCGTTCAAGCGGCTCCTCGTCGCGAACCGCGGAGAGATTGCCTGCCGGGTGTTTCGAACTGCCCGCGATCTGGGCATCCAGACCGTGGCCGTCTTCAGTGACCCAGATCGTTCGGCTGCGCATGTGCGCGAAGCCGATATTGCGGTTGCCATCGGTGGCACGACTAGTTCGGAGTCCTACCTCGATACGGCGAAGATCCTCGACGCCGCCGTTCGGGCTGGTGCGGATGCGATCCACCCTGGGTACGGGTTCCTCTCGGAGAACCCGGACTTCGCCCAAGCCGTGATCGATGCCGGTATCGCCTGGGTCGGCCCGACCCCGGACTCGATCCGTTCGATGGCTTTGAAGGTTGAGGCCAAGCGATTGGCCGAGGCGGCCGGGGTGCCGCTGGTCCCAGGCGCCGAGTTGGAGCCGAACGCCAGCAACACCGATCTCACTGTTGTGGCAGACGGTGTTGGATACCCGTTGCTTGTCAAGGCGTCCGCTGGTGGCGGCGGCAAGGGCATGCGCGTCGTGTCCGGTCCCGAGGATCTGATCGAAGCGGTCGAGACCGCGCGCCGGGAAGCGCAGAATTCATTCGGCGATTCAACGGTCTTCTTCGAGCGCTACCTCACTGGCGCTCGGCATGTCGAAGTCCAGGTGTTCGGCGACACCCACGGCAACGTTGTTCACCTCTTCGAACGTGAGTGTTCGATTCAGCGCCGTCACCAAAAGATCGTTGAAGAATCCCCATCACCGGGCACGACGACCGCGACACTTGATCGGATGTACAGCGCCGCGACTGCGCTGACTCGAGAGATCGGCTACGTCGGTGCAGGAACCGTTGAGTTCCTCGTCTTTGGTGAGGGCGCCGACCAGGTCTTCTACTTCCTCGAGATGAACAC
>DMNR01000319.1:0-7702 GCA_003452655.1 Actinomycetota bacterium
CGACGAGGGCAGCCGTGCGCGGGTGCGCCGGCCAGATGACGGGGCACCCATCGGCAGCGAGGGAGGCGAAGGCGGCAACGATCTGCTCGAAGCGCTCGGGCACATCGGTGTTGCCGGGCCGGTGGATGGTGGCCACGACGTACCCGCCGTCTGCACAACCGACCGACGCCGCAACCGGGTTGTGGGAACCGAGCGTGGCCAGCTCGCGCCGCAGCACATCGTGCATCACGTCGCCCACCACGTGCACCCCACGAGTGACACCCTCGGCGGCGAGGTTGCGCACCGCCTCCTGAGAGGGGCAGAACAGCAGGTCGCTCACATGATCGGTGAGCACTCGGTTGACTTCCTCGGGCATCGAACGGTCGAAACTGCGTAGGCCAGCCTCCACGTGCGCGAGACGAACGCCCAGCTTGGCCGCCACCAGCGCCGCAGCCAACGTGGAGTTGGTGTCGCCGTACACCAGCATGCAGTCGGGCTGTTCATCGGTGACGAGCGGCTCGAGCCGCTGCATCATCAGCCCGGTCTGGGCACCGTGGCCACCCGACCCCACCTCCAGGTTGTGGTCCGGCGGGGCGATGCCCAACTCCGCGAAGAACGAACCACTCATCGCCTCGTCGTAGTGCTGGCCGGTGTGGACGATGCTCTCATGCGCCCAGCCCGCCGCGTTGAACGCCGCTGATACCGCTGCGGCCTTCACGAACTGGGGGCGTGCCCCGACGACCGTGAGTATGCCCATACATCGGCGAGCATATCGGCGGATTCTGATCGCTCCCAGCGGCTGATCTTGCTGGCTCTCGGTCGACGTGTCGAGTCCCGAACCACTGTTCTGCAAGTACTCCATGCTCAGGACGTGCGTCTCTGATGCCGTCAGCTGCGGTGCTGACTCCACTCCGAATACTGGGCGATCACCTCCGCTGCGGGCCCGATACCGGCGAGATGGCCCCCGTTGACCCAGATGACTCGCGTGCACATATCGGTCACCGACGCCATGGAATGCGACGCCAGCACCACGGAACAGCCGCTCTGAATGAGATCCCGCATGCGCTGATTGCTTCGCTGAACAAACTGGGCATCCCCCACCGCGAGAATCTCATCAACGAGAAGAACCTGAGGTTGCACGCTGACCGCAACGGCGAAGGCAAGACGGGCGTACATCCCCGAGGAGTATGTCTTCACGGGCTCATCGATGTAGTCGCCGAGACCGGCAAATTCGATGATTTCGTCGCTGCGGCCGAGAATCTCACGCCGCGTAATACCTAGGATCACACCGTTCAAGATGATGTTCTCACGACCAGTGAAGTCGGGATGGAATCCGGCGCCAAGTTCAAGCAGAGCTGATAATCTCCCGCCAACACCGATGCGGCCTTTGTCGGGGATGAGAGTGCCCGCGAGCAGCTTTAGCAGCGTAGACTTTCCAGCCCCATTGATGCCAATAAGGCCTACGCACTCTCCCGGTTCGACCCGGAAGCTGATATCGGTGAGCACCGGCCGCCGAGGGGTCTGTCGCCTTGGAGAGAGGATTACCTCCTTCAACGTATGTTGGCGGGAGGTCGATGGCCGGAAACCCTTATGCACCCCTTCAACCACAATGGCGCCTGGAGTGTCAAGCGTCCACGAGCCGCTACCCAACTTCCGGCGTGACATGGAATGCGTGGTCACAGGTCCTCCGCGAAATAGGGGCTACGACGTCCGAACACGCGCAGGCCAATGAGGAGCGACGCTCCGGCAGCGAGAACCATAATAAGCCAGAGATACGCAGGCGGTGAGGCCCCATCATAGAGTGCGGAGCGAAATGATCGAAGGAACCATGCCGCCGGGTTGAACGATAGGAGCCTTCGCAACGGAAGGTGGGCGTAGCGCTCCGGAATCAAAGACGGCGGGTAGAGCACCGGGGTGAGGTAGAACCACAGGCTGATCATAATCGTGACGATGTACTGGACATCGCGGTACCGTACGTACAGCGACGCAAACAGAAGCGCAAGGCCCCATGCGAACAGCATCCACAGAATCGCAATGCCGATGATGCTAGGCAGTTGAGCGATCGGGGTGAAGCCCACAATAGTTGTCGCGATAATGATCAAGCCCAACTCGATAGCGAGCGATACTGCCACGGCACTTACGGCAGCAATAACCACGATATAGCGAGGGAAGTTGATCTTTCCGACTAGGTTAGATGCTCCAACGATGGATGTCATTCCGGAGTTGAGGGCTGCTGCGAAGAAGGTCCAAGGCGTAATACAGCTCAGAAGGAAGAATAGGTAGACATCGTTTCCAGTGTTCGCCCCTACAGGAGGCACCTGTTTGAAGATGGTTGAGAAGACGAAGGCGAGAACGACCGTCGTCAGTAGTGGATTCATGACCGACCACGCCCAGCCAAGAATGCTGGCACGGTAGCGCGCCCGAAAGTCACGCTCGACCAGGACTCGCAATAGGTCGCGGTATCGCATCAGGTCAGTTCCGAACTCGGTGAGAATCACAGCGCCTCCGTTACGTTGAGCGCAGCATCTGCGGCGTCATCCAGAAATGCGAACCGCATATTCATGCGACGGGCTCTTTCGATCAGGCTGATCGTCACGTCGCGTATCCCCCATCCATGGCGAACGTGCTGCGACAACTCGCTGTATGGGGCAGAGGTGAGGTCGCTATACGAGCGCACCGCGGCGCGGCGGTCGTCATCTGTCACGCAGTTCAGGAAGAAGAGAAGCGGATGGATGTTCAGCACTTTCAGTCCCGGTGTCTCGAGGTCTACGACATCCGAATCGAGCGGGAGGCCGAAGTCACAATGCAGACCGTCCTCCCAGGTGTACGAGAAGCGAACAAGGCCGAATTGGTCGACAAAGGCTTGGGCCCACGGCAGCTGCCAACTCACGTGGCTGGCGTCATAGCGCAGTCCAACCGCTGCGGCGCTCTCGGCGATGTTCTGACCGAAGAAGTTTCTGTGGCATCGCAGACCCACCGCTTCAGGGTAGATGTCGAGAAGGTTCTGAAGCATCCCTGTGGCGGTAGTGTGGGCAAGGGCGCGGGTCGGATCAGGGTGAAGTCCTACACGCACAAGGGCCCCCGCATCGACGAGACTTCGCTGCCGGTGGGTGGCGAAAACCGTCGCGGGCACGTGAAGCTCCTCGAGCTTCGCCAACATGAACTCGACGGCGTAATCGGGAGCCCAGTCGATATCTGCGGTCACAAAGACGACTTCTGGCCCGGAGAGGTTATAGAAGCTTGAAACCGGGGACCCTGATGCTTGGGTGGTCACACGACCCCCAGTCGCTCGTAGAGGCCAACGAAGTCACGCGAGAGCGTCTCCCACGAAAACTGTTCGCGGGACCTGAGCACGTTCGCCTTGCATTCCTTCCAGCGAGCCCAGTCATCGTCGAACATGATGTCGAGTGCGTCGGCGTAGTCCTTTCCTTCGCGCAGCAGATGGAGCACTCCGATGCCGGTTGCCTCCAGTGTTCGTCGCACGTTGACAAGGTCCGACGATCCGATCATGGGTGTGCCGGCGGTGATGAACTCATACATCTTGTTGGGGTGCGAGAGGCGCGTATTCAAGTCATGCCCCTGGTAGGGCATGAACCCCGCGTCGGCTGAAGCCGCCCAGTACACCACATCGTTCCAAGGGACAGGCTCAACGAAGTGGATGCGCTCCTCAATGCCGAGGTCCTTTGCGAGCTGCTGGAACTCGGGAATCTCGATGCCCCAGGTGAGCAACACTAGGTGAATGCGGCTTCTGGCCTGCGCGACACCCTCGAACAGGAGGTGGATCTTGCGGCCACGGTTGATTCCGCCCTGAAACAGGATGATCGGTTCATCCGGGGGGATAGCGAAGCGGGAGCGAATCAGGTCGTGTGGCCCATCGGGATTGAACCCTTCTGGCGCCCGGGTGGCGTTTGTCAGACACACGTAGTCGAACTCGCCGTACTCGGACCGCATGACTTCAGCTTGGTCCTCATTGATCACCACTGCGGAGTCGACGACTGGCATCAAGGTGCTTTCCAGCCTCGAAAGTGCCCGTCTCGTCAACTTGGGGATTCCCGGTTGGTGGCTATAGAGCTCATGCGCGTCGTACACCAGGAGGGAACCGGTAAGTGCCTTGGCGATACACCCGGCCTTCAGCGCCGTGAGGTCGTGCACGTGGATCACATCAGGACGCACGCGGGCGACATGGTCCGCTACTGCCCGCTCCCAACGGTCCGGCGTTCCCGTGATCCGTACCCGACGAGTAATCTGTTCTTGGCTGCTCAGTGCTCTCGCACCGGAAGTCGGTGTTTCGCGCTCTTGCATCTTGGCCCGCACCGGTTGGACTACGTCGGCAGCTCGTCCTGCGGCCCACATGGAGGCAACACGAATGCCTGATCGGAATGTTCGTGCCGCAGCCACTGTCCGGGCAAGCGCACCGGTCACGACCGACGCTACGGGGCGCAAAGGTGCCGGGATCGTTTCGGACTCCCGAGCGAGCCGCATTCCCTCTCGGGGGAACCTAGCCATTGCAACCGCGGTCATGAGCGGCCGCATCGTGGTGTGGCTGCGAAGGAATCGATCGATGTTCGGGGTGAGGGAATTGGCACCGAATTCCTCATCCTGAATTGAACTCCCTTCGTACTGACCGTCCGACCAAATGGCAGTTCGCTTCACGCCCTCGATGCTGTCCGTGTCGGCGATCGGCCCGAGCCCAACGATCTCCACTTCGACTCCCAGATCGCGGAGCGTTTCTGCCTCAAGCAGAATCCGTCGATCGGTCATGGAGTTGCGGTCGATCATGACGACTTTGTGCGGGCGGGGCGATTCGGTCACGAGTGGCCCCAGTCCTCGAGGTCCTGAAGGAGCTGCGCGTACAAAGCCGCGATCATCGGCTGGGCCTCGGCCGGATATGCATCAGCATGATGCTGCATCCAGGGATGTGCTTTACCCGTGGGCTTGTGGCGTAGCATCGTGAGCGGTCCGAGGACGCGGCTCTCCAGCCCGACGACTACGGCGGCCGGCGGAATGTTGCCCCGCACTCTCGACATCGCGCCCACAAAGGCACCGCGACCCAAGACCGTGCCTGGCAGCACCACCGAACTAGTGCATACCACGGCACCGTCTCCGACAGTGACGCCCTCTTTGAGTCCCGACGGTGGAATGGGGTCGTTGGTGAGCACGACGTAGGGAAACAGCCATACGAGATTGCCGATGTGCGCACCCCGCCCGATGTGGACGTTGCTGTGAAATCGGACGTGGTCGCCGATGGTCACGTCGCCTTCGAGGTCATTGAAGCTGCCGACTTGCAAGTCTCGCCCGGCCTGCACGCCCTCGCGGATCATCGTATGGTGCCCCACACGGAGGTCGGCACCGTAGGTACTTCCGGCATAGATCACGCAATGCGAGCGAACTGTTGCACCCGCGCCGATCTCTAGCTTTGCGCGCGGTCCTGCAGAAGCAGGTGGATTCCCAAGGATGGTGTAAGGGCCGATTCTCGAGTTGTCGCCTAGTACCACGCCGCCGTGAATAATGACGCCCGGTCCAATCTCACAGTTACTGCCAATATCCGCACCAGCTGCGATCTCATACCGCATCGACGAGACCTCGCTTTCGTAGTTCGGCGACAGCGTTAGCGCTTGCCCGCCCGCCGCCGAAGTATTCGATGGCTTCGTTCCCCGGTGGCCGTCTCAGCCCGCGGTAGATCTCGTCCAGTGGCGCACCGTGGCGGGGGGCATTCACGGCCCACCCCAAGTCGAGCATGTCGTGCCAGGAATCGAAGTCGAAGAACATCATGCACTTCGCGCCCGACCACACCGCCTCTCTGGAGAGGCCACCGGAGTCTGTGAAGACGGCTTCCGCCTGGCCGAGCAGCCGCAGCATCTGAAGGTAGGTGACGGGTTCGATGAACTGGACCTGCGGATATCTCTGACCACGCGCGTGCAGTTCGTTAAGCGCCGGTCGGACGCGGGGGTGTACTGGGTATATCGCAGGGACATCAAGCGAGTTGACGAATGACAGCACCTGGTCGAACCGTTCACATTCGTGTACGTCGGTGTTCTCGGGACGATGCAATGTCAGGATGTTGAACGGAGGCTGCACGCCTGGGTCGGGCACGTCGGCAGCCGCCATTGATCGCTGACGGAACTCCACGAAGGCATCAAGCAGGAAGTCGCCAACTAGCGCAGAGCGGTCGCTCAAACCTTCACGACTGAGGTTCGCAAGCGCCCTCGGGATGGGTGCCAGGCAGACGTCCGCTGCGTGGTCAGCAAGCACTCGGTTCAGTTCCTCTGGACGGCGACGATCCCAGTCGCGGAGTCCTGATTCGAGGTGGACGAATGGGATGTGTAGCTTCGTGGCCACCAGCGCAGTCGCCAGCGTGGAATTGGTGTCGCCGTCCGCGATGACGAAATCCGGCCGCATACCAATGAGGCAGTCCTCGAGCCGCTCCATCGTGCGTCCTGTCATCGCCCCGTGACGGCCGGATCCGACTCCAAGGTTGGCGAATGGGGTACCGAGCTCCAGCTCATCGATCAGGTCATCGGCCAAGGCTCGGTCGTAGTGTTGGCCAGTGTGCACCCAGTGGTGGCTTACTCCTGCGGCTTGAAGTTCGCGTCTCAGAAGCGGCACCTGAAGGTACTGGGGGCGTGCCCCAACCACGTGGACGCACCGCCGTTGTTGTTGAGACATGGCCCTCCAGCTGCATCCGGCTACCCAAACCCAAGAACGGGTGGCAGTCAGTATATGGTCTGAGCGCCTGGGAGACTGCTGAGCAAACGACTCTCTTCTTGGGTTGGTGGTCGGCGTAGCGTTGTCGTCGGCTCCGAGGCATGATGGCACCGAAGAGCCGATGTTCGACGGTGAGAGTCCGTCGCGCAGGTTGGCTGATGACGTAGGTGTCGTTCCCTCCTACTTCGTCTGCTGAACTCAATCCGTCAGTAGCGAGCACAGCCGGTAGGATTCTTCGGCTCGTAGACGAAGGGAACGGCAGGACGAAATGTGCGGCATCGCCGGAGCGATCTCCCTCACCGCTGCCCCGGTGCCACGGCTTCCTCAGTACCTCGCGGCCGCCAACCATCTGCAGCGACACCGCGGACCTGATGGGGACGGCGCGTGGTGGAACGACGATCAGACGTGCGGACTCGCTCACCGTCGGCTCTCGATCATCGGCCTCGGCGACATTGGCCGGCAGCCGATGCGCGGGATGGGCGAGCGATGGCTAACGTTCAACGGCGAGATCTACAACNNCGACCGGCTCGGGATCAAGCCGCTGTGTTACACGGTCGTGGATGGTGTCCTGTACTTCGCGTCCGAGCACAAGGCACTCCTGCCAGTGCTGCCCGATGTCCGTACCAGCCGCGACGGGTTCCGCGACTACCTCACTTTTCAATTCTATCTCGCTGGCAAGACGATGTTCGAGGGCATCCACGAGGTGCCGGCAGCGCATGTTCTGGTCGTGCAGGACGGGAACGTCGAACTCCGTCAGTACTGGGAGATCAACTTCGCGATCGACGACGAAACTCCTGACGCGGAGGTGCACGAGCGGTTGGAAGCCCTGCTCGTCGAATCGACTGATCTCCACCTGCGCAGTGACGTCGCGGTCGGCAGCTACGTCAGCGGCGGTCTCGACTCGTCGCTGGTGGCATCGCTGGCGGCCGAGGTGAACCACGACTTCATCGGGTTCGTCGGCAAATTCTCAGAGGACCCGGGCTACGACGAGTCGCACCACGCTCGTGCCGTCGCAGAG
>DMNR01000319.1:7841-8033 GCA_003452655.1 Actinomycetota bacterium
GCCGGTTTCGATCTGATCGAGCGCGACATCGTCGAGCAGGACTTCATCGACAACATCCGCTCGATCATCCACCACATGGACGTCCCGCTGGCCGGCCCAGGGTCGTTCCCCCAATACATGGTGTCGCAGACGGCGGCTGAACATCGCAAGGTGGTGCTCGGCGGCCAGGGCGGCGACGAGATGTTCGGCGGT
>DMNR01000280.1 GCA_003452655.1 Actinomycetota bacterium
ATAACCTGCATCGTGTACCCGCCATTGGTCAGCGGCTCCAAGTAAGCGATGTCGGACTTGCCATCAGCATTGAAATCACCAACAACGGGGCAACCGTGATTGCTGGCCGGGCCAGGTACTGCGGGGCATCGATCAGTGCTGTCGGGGGTAGCGTCATTATCAGTGTCCTGCGCTACTTGAGTGTCGGATCGACCTCCCCAGCTTTCCGGGGCGTATGACCATCCTAGGTATGGTGCACCCGCCCAGTTCAGGTTCACTCGTTGGACACGCGCAGCAGAAGTGATGTAAGAGCCGTTGCCCTCCGAGACCTCGACATGCCCCGCGCCGCCGTTCACGTTGGCCGGGGCGAAGAAGACCAAGGCGCCGGGGGGAGGCGTTCCCTCCGTGTGGACACGGCCAGCCGCGGCTTGAGCCAAGTAGTTGGCGTGCGCTGTCGCATACCTGCCTGACGTCCCGTAAGCATGCTCTACAAAGGTCTCGCACAACCCGTCGTAGCCGGTGGTGCCCAACTTAGACTGCGCCCAAGACACAGCATTCGTCTCCGTAGATGCGGCCGTTGCAGGACTCGCTGTGACCAGACTTCCCAGGACAGTGCCCAAAGCCGCAAGTAGAGTCACCAGCACCGCGACACGCGACCTATGGGTGGCAGTGTTTGGTCGCTGATTGATACTCGTCGTCATCTGATCCCCCGATGTTGCACTACTAACCAACTCAGCTTCGATAGTGACCTCGAAGGGTCACGGTTGGTAGTCCCCTCTTTTGGGGACCGTGCCCCCGAACACCACCTGCAACCCTCGATCGCAGACGATGCGATGGCAGGATCACGTGCTCACCCCCACACCAATTCGACCAACATCTCATCCTCATCGACGCTTTGGTGGACCTCGAAGCCGCCGACGCCTCGGTGGTCTGCAGCCAGAAGTTGATCGCAATCCAACGCTGGCGTGACGATAGTCATGCTTGCCCCGTCCCTGGTCGGAAACAGAGTGAGGAATCCTTCGGATGCCGCTGGGAGGGCATCAACGACCTCACGCACCACTACTTCGATCGCTGCCAGTTGGTCCGGCGTGGGTTCGTGGACTTTCTCCGCGCACTGGACAGACAAGACGGCGCCATGCGCATGGGCGCGTTGAAGCGCGCGGGTGATCGCGTCACCCAATCCGCCAAGGTCCGGGTCAACCTTGAGTAACGCCCTGAGGTAGCGCTCCTCCTCTGCGCAGTGCTGGCGCACTGTCGCGTCGCCAGGCTCCAGCGTCCCGTCTGCAAGGCCCTGAAGCAGAGGCCTCACTTCTGTGAGTACGGAGTCGAATGTCGTCGCCCTGACCCGTTCATGCTCCCGGACCGCAGCGGCCCGGGCGGTCGAGGCGCGCGTTGCAGAATTCCACTGTTCAGCCCTTGCGCCATACGTGGTCAGCATCCTGCGGAACGCGATCATGCCACCGACGAAAGCGACATCAGTGAGCACGATGCTTGGCATCGCATCCGCAACACAGCCCTCGGCCGCGGGCCCCATCCAGGCGATAACCAGCGTGATCCCGATGACGTAGCCGATGCAGCCGAGGGTAATCCACAGTGCCCTGCCACTTAGGAGCACGATCACGACGACGCAGAAAGCGGAACCCAGTGCACCCCACCAACTAATCCCGATCGCAGCACATCCGGGCACTCGGAATGTTGGCAGGAAGGCGACCAACGCCGCCGCGACTACCAGAGTCAGGCTCACATACCAGCGGACTGGCACTCCTGACCGAGCGGCGAATAGCGCCCAGGTGATGGCCGCAATGATCACGATGAGTCCCATCACGGCGCCACCGACAGGTTGAACACCGACCACGAGAAGCGTATTCACGACGAATAGTGAAACGAGACAAATCGATGCTCGCCGGGTCGCCGGAATGACTGCGTCTACCAGCACGCCGTCGGCGTCTTCAGTAGTCGCAACCTCACTTGGGCGCACCCAATTCAGCACTATAACGGCGCCCCCGCCCACGCGCGGCCGTGCAGCAGCCTCAATACCGACGCTATTGCACCGCACCCGAATCGATTCCGGGGCGCTGAACGATTGCCGCCCGAAACCTTCGCCCGGGTCGCTGACACGGACTTCAAGCCAGTCTTGACCGCCAGTCACGCGAATGTCCGCGCTGTTCTGGCCGGAATGTTTGGAAATGTTGACTAGCGCCTCAGCGACAGAGGCGCTCATCTGTTCAGTCACCGCCCTGGGCACATCGGTTTGGGTTCCGCTGGTTGCCACCTTGAGGGTCAAACCCAGGCTTTCAGCCCTGGTCTGCGCGGTTTCGATCACACTTCTCACCGGGTCGGGTTCCCCAGAAGCGCGGTCCTGCCCTGCGACCGCAGGAACAGTCGAACGCTCTGCAAGCGCTGAAAGGTCGAATCTGCTGCGCTCCTGAATGCGGTGAGCCGAACTCGATCCTTCGCGAATCGCTCCCAGAGTGTTGATCACCGTGTCATGCAGAAGCCGGAAGATCTGGAAACGCTCCGCCACTCCGGCCCGCTCACGTTCCTCTCGTTCGACGGCGGCCAGGCGTGCAGCGGCGGCTGTATCGTCGACCCTGGCGATCCCTATCAACGCGCGAGCTGTCACCAAAGCTGCAATCCCGACAGCTACTGGGTAGGCCGCCATGAGGACGCAGCCACGCCAAGCCTCGAGGAAATCACCTGACGACAGCGCTGACGCGCTCACAGCAACAAACGCAGAAACTGCAATCGCGACGATCGAGAACAGCGCCCTGGTAGTAGGCAGGCTGAGTGCGGCCATCAAGGTAGCGAAATTGACCCACGGCACCAACACTGCATACGGGCCAGACAAAGCCAACGCCTCCGTGTTCAGAGCCACGACAATCGTGGTCGCAGCGACCACGCCCACAAATACACTTGGGGGTAGCCACCGCAGCAGCAATCCCGCCACCCAAGCGGCGGTCAACACGAGCAGCAGGGCGGCTCCCAGACCTTCAGAACGGAGTCCCGACCCCTCTGCAGTGAGCGCCGGGACCAACCCAAGGATCCATACGCCACCAAGGATGGTGGCGGTCAGCCGAATCACCCGCGCCGCTGCAGCCTCTGATGCACCGCCTGAGGTGGAGTTTGCGGTCATAGGTTCCACAATCAATGGGGAGTGACGGGATGCCATGGGTGCACCCTGCACTCTGCGGCCCTGCGATGACAGTCCCCTCTTCCAGGGACTGTGCCGACGGAATTCACGGATCTACGAGACCTGCCCGCACTGCCTCGCGGTAGAGATCTGTCTTGGTCTTCGGGCGGCTACCCATCTCTTCGTACTTGTCCCGGATTCGGTCTATGTGTTCCTTCGCTGTGTGCGGCGAGATATCCAGCCTGCGAGCGACAGATGCGAGCTTCAAACCAGACGAGTAGAGAACCAGAACTCGCTGCTCCTGCTCCGTAAGAATCGGCCGATCATCGGAGACGTCGTTTGCCAAAATCGCTGCCAATTCAGAGGGAGTCCAGGGCTCACCTGCCAGAACAGCATCGATCGCTTCAAACATTGTGAAGACGGGTTCCTGTTTGGGCACAAAGCCGTGCACTCCCGCACGGACCATGTCCCGGATCTGCGAAGGAACCCCGCAGGCACTGACCACGAGTACAACCGAACCGCGCTCAATGAGCAATCGGGCATCCGTGGCGTCTGCGGGTTTGCCATTGAGGTCTAGGTCCAGGATCACCAAGTCCGGCGCTGACTCCAAAGCCACGACCTCGGCCAATGAGTCTCCGCAGTACGCGAGATCGAACTGAGGACGGCTCGACAGTGCTTGCACGACCCCATCACGAACCAGCACATGGTCCTCCACGACGGCCACCGCGACCGACCCCGGCTCTCTCGCGTGCCCCACGATCGCCTCCTTTGTTGCTAGTTGCCGCCACGACTGATCGATGACTGCCGAGGAAACCCTAGCGGTTCTTGATCACCACCCACAGGTGACACGACATGGGTACGCACAAACACAAACTGCGACGGTGCGCGGATCGCACCACCACCCCGACACCCGAACACATCGGGACCATCATGGCCACCTCGCTGGTAGCCTCAATTTGATCAACGCGCGAAGATCATATTTTCATTGGTCGGGCCCGCTAGCGGCACGCCTCAGTCGAACGCCCACCAGAGGAGTCAAAGTGACACCAGTGACCGCGAGATCAGCCGTCACCGTGGCGGCGTGCTTAATGATCTTGACTGCCACCGTAGAGGGATCGCACGCGCTGAGCATCGACTCATCGTTTGGCACCAACGGTTATGTCACCATCGACGCAAGCCCAACGGACGAAACCAGCTTCGTCATTTCCGGAGCAGACGGATCGAGCTATGTGGGGGTCGCGCCAAGCACTGGCGCCGGTGGCTTCGTCGCCCGATTGTCAGCTAATGGCACGTTGGATTCCGGTTACGGGACTGCCGGAAGAGCATCGGTCCACGCGAGGCTCGGTGGACTCGACCCTGTAGGGCGACTACTCATCGTGGACAGTGACTCGCGGGTCGCCCGGTTGACGTCCTCCGGGCAAATCGACGGTAGTTTCGGCGCAGGCGGCTACAGCCCGCAGGTGGCCGGGAGCCCCATGGGTCTTGCCGTAGATCGCAAGGGCAGAACCTTGGTGACGTCTCAGAGGAACGTGAACTCCGTCGGCAAGTTTCTCGTGACTCGCTTCACGGCTGTCGGCACAGTTGATCGCAGTTACGGCAAGCGCGGTACGGCCGTTGTGAGCCTCGGCGGAAGTGATCATCCCTACGACATTGCGGTCGATGCGAAGGGTCGCGCGGTCGTCGTCGGGGATTCCTCCCACGGATACGGGCGGAACAATGGCCGGGTCGGCGTGATCAGGTTGAACGGCCACGGACGACTGGATACCAAGTTCGGCACGAAGGGCAGACTGTTACTCAAACAGGCAGATCAAGGCATGGATGTCAGCATCGCTGGCCAGAGCATCTACATCTCCATCAACAAAGACCAGAAATGGGTTGGTGCACTCAAGGTCACCTCGAAGGGTCGACTGGACAAGCACTTCGGCCGCAAGGGAGTCGTCAAGGCCCAGCATCACGCCACGGCCGTGACATCAATCGCGGTGCATGCGGGGCAGGTTGTTGTGGGTGCGAACGTGATTGCGACCGGTGACGGCAAGGGCAACGCTTACACCACGACTGGCGCGCTCGCTACCTACTCCACCCGTGGGAAGCTCATCGCCCGCGCTAGTTTAGGCCTCCCGCCGACCGCAGGCATCGCAGTGAGCACGATCGCCATCAGCAGCACCGGTCAGGTTCTCGTTGGCGGCGACACAGCGGTCAGCCCATCTGCCCCATGGCCAACCGACTCATACGTCGCCCGGCTGAACAGGTAGCGCCACTCGAACATCATGGTTACCGCAGGCCTACCTGCCAAGAAGGCGCGAGCGGTCGCGGCGCGCGGGTTACAGCGTTCGTTGGTGTTGTGCGACCAGGACGCCGCCGCCG
>DMNR01000428.1:0-3084 GCA_003452655.1 Actinomycetota bacterium
TACGCCGTGGTGTGTGTCGGCATCCTTTTGGGCTCGTACTACTTCCTCGACATTCTGACTCCGGGGAAGCTTACGATGATCATTAAGGAGGGGGGCTGGAATGCGGCCATCCTCGCGACCGCGAACCTACTTGCGGTGGCTTTCATCATCATCTTCGCGATGCTCGGTCAGCCCGTGTCAGTTGAGGGAATCATCTACGCCACTGTCTTCGCCGTCGTGGGAACGATCTTCCAAGGCCTCGGGCTTTTTGTGATCCGCCGAGTGTGGTTGCGCAAGACCAACGTGGACGAGTTGTTGGCGTCCCCACGCGTGACTCCGCCCGGACTGTTTCTTGCTGCGGCCGCGCTTGCGACTGGGTTGACGATCGCTGTCGCGGTCCACTAGTTGGCGAGGGTGATGAACCATGACTGATGACCAGCAGCGTCGCCGGTTTCGCTCGGCGACTGTGACCCTTGGTGGTGCCGCGATCATCGCCGCCGGGCTCTCGGGCTGTTCAGCATTGACCGGAGATTCCGACTATGCCGAAACCTGCGTCGACGCCACGAACACCCGCGTCACTGAAGACAATTGCGATCGACCGTATTCCGGTTATGGGCCGCGGTACTCGTGGTTCTACGTCCCGTTCGTCGCGGGCGCGCTGCCCGGATACGGGGCCTCGATGAACGGCCTCACCGGGGCGTCGCGCTCGAAGCCAGGCAGTGGCTCGATATCGCGTGGTGGGTTCGGTGGTAAGACCGGCGGGGGTAGCTTCGGTGGCTAAGTTCGGAAAGACCCATGCGTAGAGAGAAGCTGACTGCTCGCGAGGGCTGGCGCGACATCGTCGTTAGCCAGGGCCTGTCGTTTCCTGACACTCCTCGCCCGGATGGATCAGTGACCCCGTACTGGATGGACGACGTCGCGTACGAGTTCACGATCGAGCAGATCGAGGAACTCGAATCCGTCACGGCCCAACTCTGGGACATGAGCCTCAAGACCGTCGAGCACGTCTTGCGCCAAGGGTCGATTGGGGACTTCGGGCTTCCGGCGCCGGCGTTGGAGTACCTGCGGTGGTCATGGGATAGCCAGGCGCCAACTGTTTACGGCCGTTTCGATGTTGCGTGGGATGGGATCGGGCAGCCGAAGTTGCTCGAGTTCAATGCCGACACCCCGACTGGTCTGATCGAGTCGTCGGTGTGCCAATGGTTTTGGCTGAATGATCAGAAGCCGGGCCATGATCAGTACAACTCGTTACATGAGCGACTTGTCGAGGTGTGGCGGCGCATTGCGAACAAGATTCCGATCGGCGGAATTCACTTCGCCTACCTCGATGACCTCGCCGAGGGCGAGGACTGGGTCACGACGGCCTACATGCGNNGACACCAACGGCTGGTTCGTTGATCAACATGATGCGAAGATCACCGCGCTGTTCAAGCTGTACCCCTGGGAGGATCTGCTCGAGGAGCCCTTCGGCAGCCACCTGATGGAGACGAAGGACCGCATCAAGTGGTTCGAGCCGGCGTGGAAGGCGATCCTGTCAAACAAGGCGTTCTTGGCCGCGATCTGGAAACTCTTTCCCGACCATCCTTTGCTGCTGCCTGCTTACGTCGGCGAACCGCGCGAGCTGACTCACTACGCGAAGAAGCCGCTGTTCGGGCGCGAGGGCGACATGGTCACGTTGCACACACCGGAAGGTGACGTCGTCAACAAGTCGGATTCGCGTTACGGGCCCGAGGGGTACGTGTACCAGCAGTACCACCCGTTGCCGGACTTCGACGGGAGCCACCCGGTCCTCGGACTGTGGGTCGTTGATCATTCTCCGGCGGGGATGGGGATTCGTGAGTCGGACTCGTTGATCACCGATTACTTCGCGCGGTTCACTCCGCACTACATTTCGAATGCAGCGCCGCCAGACGCGAAGCAGACGGCTGAGTGGATCGCCGAGGACTACCCGGCACCAGGGCCAGGATTGGCGGACGCATCAGCACCGAGCGCGGCCGAGGGGACCAGATGACTGATCAACCGAATCCAGCTGAACCGGGGTTTGGCGCACCCGCGGCATCGTCTTCGGATGCGGCCCCGCCGAGGCGGTCCGGGGGTAACGGGCTGCTTGCCATGCGGGTGATCGGCTGGTTGATGTTCGCTTACGGCGCCGTGATGCTGATCTTGTTGTTCACATCGGCCAAGGATTGGGCGCTGAACTACAGCATCGCAGCCTTTGTGAGCCGCACCGATCGGCGAGCGGGCAACGCAATCGAAGGGCCGGTCGATGAGCCGATCGCGATTGCCGGTTCGGCCGTGGTCATGTTCGCCGGGCTGTGGTTCGCCCTGCTCGTCCCTTGGCTCATAGATCGATCGAAGGGAAAGATGGAGGCGCTCATCGCCGAGTCACAGGAGCAACGGGGCCAGGGCTAGCAGACCTGAGCGGTCATTGACCGTCGTTGCGTCGGGCTGCCTTCGCGGTCACCGAACCAGATTTCACCAATGAATGTGGCGTCGCAGTCCGCGACGAATCCGCATTGCTAAGTCGAGGTCTTGAATGGTCTGAATCCGAAGACTCATCCGCGATCAGTCATCCCGACATCCGCTGCCCAGCGGTGACTACCGGGCTGAAGGCAACTCGTGGAACGTGGTGCGCCATTCCTTGTGGTTTTCGGAGTCTCCTATCCATTCGACATGGACGCGGATTCCGTCGACGTCGACTTGTCCATTCCCGAAGAACTCGTGCCCATTGACCTTCACGCTGGACTCACTCCAGAACGGGTTGTCCGACACGACCTCAATGCTCCAAGGCTTGGGCATGCGACCTTCAACCGTTGTTGTGACGGCATCGCGGGCGTTCCAATATGCGCGCATTTCCTTGCCAGGGTCGAAGAAACCATGTCCGCCGACCTGGATGCTGTGGCTTGTGGAGTTCTTGAATGTCATGGCGTGGAAGCGCCACGTGGAGAGTTCCTTTACGTGTCCTGATTCGGCCCTTGTGGGTGCGGTCGCGTCAGGGGTCGCGGCAGGGGTCGCGGCTGTACTCGCCGACGCCACGCCGACCCCAATTGCGCCAACGAGTGCAGTGGTGATCATGACGGTGAGAATTCTCCGACTCATTTGTCC
>DMNR01000428.1:3189-3849 GCA_003452655.1 Actinomycetota bacterium
TCCTCTCTTGACGATGTGCGGTGAGCATGCCCGGATCGGGGAGAAAGGAAACGCTGCGTACGTGGCTAAGCGCTAAGGGGCGACTAGGTCCGACGACCGTGTGCTCAACCAGCGAGTAATCCTTCATTGGTTTATTTCGGACGCTGACCGGGTATAAGACATTCGTCCAACACCACGAGGGAGTGTCAATGAAGACAGCAAAGCTCACCGCCATCGCAGGTTCGGTGCTCGTCATGGGAACAGTCCTCGCGGGCCCCGCGACCGCAGCCATGGCAACGCAAAGTGTCGCCAAGGCTCCGGTTGCGACCGTGATTGATCAGGAGAGCCATCCGGGAATCTCTGCCCGACTGATCAACGAAAGCCCATATGGCGTGAACATCAAGGTCACTAATCAAGACGGCTTGTTGGATTGGCGCCACATCAATCGAAATGACACATACCGCGTCGATTCACGCAGTACCGCCAGTGACCGAGCCAGCTGGACCCGTATTGACTTCGACTACGACGGCGGAACGAGGGCCACCGGCCACAGGTCGCTGCTCATCACAAATCCAGTCGCGTCGAGTGACCCCATCAAGGCAACGTGGTCTGATTCTTGGGGTCGCCAGGAGTTCGACTCGACAACGTTCGGTGGACGCGGAAATGCCAGTTTGTCCGATG
>DMNR01000448.1:0-9079 GCA_003452655.1 Actinomycetota bacterium
GCCGATTCGGATCTGTGGATCCCCCGTCGCTGCACCGAGCGTTTTGCGGAGATCACCAAGCGCATTATGATCGAATGCCGTACGATTTCCACGAGCATCTAGCGCATAGTCAACATCGCCGACAGCATCGTAGAACACTTGGTCGATGGCCGAGCTGGCCGGCGGGGTACCTCCCACCGGGGATGCGGCGTTGTAAGGACCACCCGACCAGACCGCGATAGAGGTACGCTGACGACGATTGTTGTAGCCGAACGTGGTTTTCACGCCCCGGCGGTCGATGGACTGAACCAAGTCGCCTATGGCATTGTAGTCTGCAATTTCGGCGGTGTTGTCCGGGTAGGTTGCGACCATGCGCTTGGTGTACCCGGTGGAATTGTCGTAGGTGTAGGTGATCTGTTTGCCGGCGGCGAAGGTCGCCGGGTGGTTTGTGCTGATGCGTCCGCGCCCATCATAGTCGAAACTTGAGACGATGTTGCCGGGCGCAGTGACCGACTTCACGCGGTGGTAGGAGTAGTAGGCCGAGACGGTGGCGCTACCCTCGAAGGAATTGTCGGTGCGGTTGATCGAGATGCTGTCGTCGCTCTCCGGCACGATAGTGCGCAGGTCGAAGGCTGGATTGGTGATCGACACGACCTCGTGATTGCGGTCGTACCCGAAGCTCGTAGCTTCGCCTTTGGGAGTGGTGATACTCGCAAGCCGGTCAGCCCCGTCGAACTTCTGGAAGGTTCGATTGCCAAGCTCATCCATGGAAGCCCACTTGCGTCCGCGGGTGTCGAAATACAGCCACGACGCTTTGCCCAGGGGATCGACCTGACGTGTGACAGTGCCACCGTAGCCATTGGTCCAGGTGCGCCCTGTTTCACCGAAAGTGCGCTGAGTCACGGCACGGTCCCATGCATCGAAGCTATTCACCAAGACAGTGCGACTTCGGGCATCGCGAACCTCGAAGATCCGGTCACTTGAATCGTAAAACAGCCACGACTTCTTTGCTTCCGTATCGGTGAAAGTGAAAGCGGTCTTCGCCACGCTATTCTCGGTGAGCGTTTCTCGACCGTAGGCCACGCTGCGGCCCGTGCTGTCGCTGACGCCGGTGAGGCGGCCCGTCCCGGTCTCGTACGTGAACTGCAACCAGCGGCTGAACGCGTCGGTTACGCGGTCGATCCGGCCGTCTGTGGCGCGGTAAGTCGCGTTCAGCGTGTAGGCGGTGTTACCGCTGTTTCGCTTGTCGGTAATTGAAGTGAACTTGCCGTCAGCCCGGCCAAATGTGATCGAGTTTCCCTTGCGGAAAGCCAAGGTGTGGTTGCCCATCGTTCCGGTCAGGGTCGCGGCAAGATCGCCCGGGGGTGCAAAGGCCCCGTTGGGCATCTTGGTGAATTCGTAGGTCTTGTCCCCGATGGTCACGGCCGCCCGAGAGTTGATCAATTGCTCACCCGCCCAGCAAAGAGCGACGCAAGGCACGACCCATTGCTTCGCCGTCCCATTGCGGTCAAAAATGTCGAAAGCCGTCTTCAACGCCACCATGAGTGGTGCCACTTCCGCTGCACCGGCCCGATAGAGATCGAAGTCGTTTGGATGCCGATAGGCAATGCGCAGATCGTAGCTATGGGTCCACCCTTTGCCAAGCCCAGTTGGGTCCTGTCGGCGCCGGGCGACCGAATAACTGCGANNACTGCGAACCAACGCCAATCCATGAGGCGCGGTCTCGCCGGTGGACGGGTCGCTTAGCGCGAGATCGGTGCTGGCCGTATGGAAGGCACCCGTGGTGGCATCGATCGGGTCCCCCAAATTACTCTGTGGAGCGGTTGGGCTGGTTTGGCTGAGATTGGTCGCGGAATTGTTCGCGTTGGCGACAACGTTCGCAGCATTTGGATCTCCGGGGCTGGTTGCGTTTCCACCACTCAAGCCTCCGCCGATAAGCCATGAAGTCCCAGTATAGTCACCACCACTATATTTTAGAATGAGCGCGGCACCCTTGTACGAGCCCGTGCCCAGCGGAATCGAGTTGTTTTGAGGCAAAAGCACCTTACCTCCGGCTGTCAATTGCCCCTCAACCCAGGTCTTGATTGATTGGTCGAAATAGGTGTTTGGCCAACTGCCCAGCTGGCCAACAAAGCCATCATAGTCCGCCCGATCTTTTGCCAAGAACATCGATTGTCCTTGGTTAATCGCAGCTTGAATCAGACTTACGCTGGACGCTGCCGGATTGGGCAGGGTTTGTTCCAGGGTCAAACTCTCCATCAAACTCCCATAGAATTCACTCACGCGACCAAGGTGGATGTACGCCCCATTTGGGTCTGTTTCGATCCCTTGCCGGGACCAACCAACAAACGACACCACCGGAAGATCCGCGAACGGATAGGGCTGCCCAGCCATGTTACGTACGCCCACAACTCCTGAGATGACAGTATGCGAGACAACGCTCCCAGAAACACCACCGAGAATACGGCTGAACGCCTCGGACTGTACCAAGTACTGTAGGCTCATGACGTCCAGGGTCTCCGTTTTCAGTTCACGGCCCGTCGAACTCATATTGGTAGCAACATATGCGGTCTCGCGTTTCAACCGCTGCTGCAACCGGCCAAGCGAACGTCCGAATCCATACATGACCGAGCAGGTGCTATCGCGGGAGAGAGGGTTGGGAGACTTCGTCCGGTTGTAGGTGGAATTGGGGAAGGTGTAGCTCAGCGTTACTGCCGCCGTCCCGGTTGGAGTACCGGTCTCACTCGCGACAAGGGCGTCGTCGAGCCAAAGTTCAGCGCGGCCGGCGTTGAACCAGATGGCGAGCTTCCGTCCCTGTAGTTCTGCGGTGTAAAACGATTGGGTGAGTCCTCCGACCGTAATCGTGAAGTTTACCATGTATGAGGCGGGAATTTGCGTCCAAGCCTCGGCCGCAGCCTGCCCGGTGCGGTCGAAACCGGCAGGGAGAGTAGTCGGGAGCGACGCGAGCAATTCCGGCTCAATTACTTGCCCTCCGGCCAGCTCCAAACCCGATTTGGCGTGCGCCGTGTCGTGAGCGTAGCTGCTCAGCGCTACGGAAACCGTGGTCATCGCCCCGCGCAACGCATCCGACCCCGCTTTGCCCATCGTGTACTTGGTACCAGACAAGACGCCGCCGGCAGCACTCAACATTGCGTCTTTGCTATATCCGGCGACAGCGGTCAAATCGACTGCCGGGTTCGAACGGTAGCGTTTCCAAGACGGATCAAGCACATAGGTGGTGCCCCCGATGGGAAGCTCGACCCAGACGCGAGGGACAAGCACACGAGTAAGATCGGAACTCGAAGGCATATCGTACGGAGCCGCGTAGTACATCCCGAGGTTCTTTAGGACGAGTCGGACTCGTTCCTTATCGGCGCTCACCCAATGGACCGCATCGTTGCCATCGGCCCGCTCCATCGGCAGCCAGATGTTGCCAAAGCGATAGGTGGCGCCGGTGTAACCCGCAGCCTTGAGCAAAGCGACCAATAGCGCGGCCTGGTCGAAGTCGCCTCCTGCGCGTTCAAGCCAAGTGAGATGCGCCCCACGTTTGAGTCCGTTGCATGGGTCGAAATCGATGCTGTTGCGTACCCATTCAAAAATCTTGATCGCAACCACGGTTGTTGCGGGGTCGTGACCGAATCCATCCGCCAGCGCCTGCAACTCAGGTGTAATTGCATCCGCCGATGACGGAGCGAGAAACGCCGCATTGGCCTGTTGTGATACCGCAGCAGCGGCCATACGCGGAGGACCAGATGCAGCGTCCAGCCCGGTCGGATCATGCATGTCCCACTGCGCATCGAGAACGGGGCAGAGCAAGGCCAAGGCTGATAGCCAGAATAGTCGTTGCCAAACGGTAGAAGTCGAGAGGGTCATGATCATTGGGCCAGACCGAGGATGTTGCCTTCGGCGTCGAGTCGATAGGTGCGGCCGGGACCGGAGATCAGCTGCCCCAAGGCGTCATAGGAGTAGCTCATCACAAAACGGTCCACGCTGCTGGTCTGCAAAATCGCCAGACCGGCGGCTCGCTCGTAGCAGTCGGGAATTCCATTCCCATTGCCGTCATAGAGCGTCGGAGGCGTCCCGAGCTGCAGACCGAGAGCGTACTCGAACAGATTCGACGATCCATCGCCGTCGAAATCCGCAATGGCATCAGCGGCCGAATTTGGGTTCATGCCGTGATCAATCTCCCACGCGTCAGGAATTCCATCATCGTCAGTGTCAGGCTTGGTTGCCGAAGTACCGAACTTGATTTCCTCCCAGTCCTGCAATCCGTCGCTGTCGGTGTCGAATCTGTCCGCAAAGCGCAGCCGAAAGAACAATCGCTGTCCGGTGGTCATCAACCCGTAGTGAAGCGGAGCCCCCACCCCAACTTCCACAAACGGGGCCTCCGCCCAGTTGATCAGGTCTTCGGACAAATCGATCACGTACGTTCGCTGAGATCGTCCATACCAGGAGACAGTCATCGGTCCCGTGTCGGAGGATTTCTCAACACGTAGCCCTTCGTTGAGATCCATAACGGTCTGCGCGGAAACCGAGGTCGTGGAGATTAGCAGGGCGGCGAGGACGAGCGGGAAGAGCTTCATCTTGGGTCGCAGTTCAGTTTTCGACGCGCCAGAAATAGACGGTCGTATCCGGCGTGACCGGCGGATGGGCGAGCAATTCGGCAGCCCGCGCTTCGGCCTCAGCCTCGCGCTTTTGATGGGCGGCAATCAATTCCCGGCGGTGGTCATCGAAATAGGCGTGGATCGCATCCAGCACCGCGAAGGCCTCGGGCGCGGCGGCCATTTCCTCCTCGGTGGCATCAACCACGTATTCGGCAGTCCGACTCTTGAGGTTGAGACGACGGCGCAGGTCGAGGGAAATCCCTTCGGGGTCCCCTTCAGAGGCGATGCAAAACCAGGAGAGCACAGCTGAGTCGGTCTCGATTTCAGAGAGGCAGCCAAGGACCCGGAAATCGATTGTGCTATAGGCGCGAAAGGTCCGTTCCCCCGATTGCCAGTTAAGCTCCGTGATGGGGCCGGGATAGACGGTCGCCCCCAACGAGGCGAATCCCCAAACCTTCGTTGCCCGACGAGTCTCTACCTCCAGCGCTTCCGCCTGCGCGGCCAATTCCTGTGCGGAGGGCTTCATCTTTCGGGGTGGTGCCACCGGGGCCGGCAATCGCGGCGCGTCGATGTACACCAACGTCATCTTGTGATCGCTCAGCGTCACCGTCCGTCGCGAAAGGGCCGGAGCCCGGGAAAGGACGGCGGCGGCGTCATCCACCCTCGCCGCCATCGCGGCGGTTTGCGCCACAGCAGGCAGGGACCAGGTCAAGAGCGCCAGCAAGCCCAGGCGCAGGGCAAAGGGGTATGTGAACATTTTGGGGATTCAGGCGGGGCACCGTAGCCGGATACAAAAGAGGGGCGTGTCTACATCACGCCCCATCACAGGCACCGCTAAGAGCCCTCAAAGGAGCGCTTTCAACACGCCCCCAGCCGGGGGCGTGCGTCGAGCGTTGTCCTTTGGGTTCGAAATTAGCGGTTTCGTGATGGACAGCAGCCGAAGCTACGCGAAAGGGGGAATTCAGGACAGGTGTTGCCGGGTTCGAGAAAAGGTCTGCACGGTCAGAGATTCCGCCGTTGTGGCGAAAGTTCGGTGACACGCGCAAGACAACGCCCCAATTCGCCAAGGGCAAGGCTTGTTTCTACCAAAACCCCAAGCCCGGATTCATGGGAGCAAACGGGGGGCTCCGCATTCAAGCAGGCGCGGCAACCGCGCCGTCGTGGCGGCCTTACGCTCACTTGTCCAGCCGCGCCGGCTACTTTCGCACGCTGCGCCCTTCGGCGTCGGCTTCCGGCCGCGGCCGCTTGCCCTTGGACCGACCTCGGCCGCGCTTCCCTGCCACGACTCCGGCTCCCCTGCGGGGCCCCCCCGGAGACGTGTTGGGATCGGTGCGGCGCTGCGCCAGGCCTTGCTCCTCCCCGACCACGCGGCCGAGGCCGGTCCATCCTGCGGACCGGGCAACCCACCGCGGCCGTACGCCTCCTTCTCCGGGCTCCGCTTCCGCTTCATCCGCCGGCGCGGCCTCCCGGCGTTCGCTCCAGGGGCGGCCCCAGGCGATCACTCATCCTTCTCCACGACCCGAGCAACCGGCTCCCCACTGTTTTACGACTTCGGCTTGGGGATGGGAGTGGCCAATTTCCTGCGCCTTATCTGCGCTACCGTTCCCCTTTGGGGCTTTCGCCCTCCAAACCTCCCACCCCGCAAAGGCCTCAGATTGCTTGATTGCAAGCAATCTTGCAACCAATCTTGACGTCATGCAATGTTTCTTGACATAGGTCTATCTTACTTGGAAGTATTCTTTCTGGTGAGAATCCTTATTTGCAATCAGAAGGGCGGAACCGGGAAAACCCGGACTTGCATGCTATTGGCGTCGGCTCTCCGTGCGGTCGGCAAGTCTGTCGTGCTAGAAGATCACGATCCGCAACAGAGCCTAGCGACTTGGTCACAGTCGCTGCCGGAACCATTCTTGTTCGAGGGGAACGCAGAGGAGGGGGGATTCCTCGTGATCGACACTCCTCCGCGATTGGACCTAACCGACCATACCGGGCGCAACTTGCTCACACGCCTGGTGCAAGGGGCCGACCGAATCCTTTTGGTGGCGGAATTGGGTGGTTTGGAGCTGGCGGCAGCGAAACCGATGGCCGACTTCATCCAACATACACTCGCCGAGATCCCTGCGGATCAACGAGGCCGCGCCTTTGTGCTCTGGAACAAGATTCAAGCCCGGACTAAGGAGGGGAAACAGGATCTAGCCCCGCTTGCCGAATATCTCGGCCTGCCAGCGCTGCGGACTACACTGCCGTTTCTCCATCCGTACCACACCATCCAGTATACGGGGTGGGCCGGTATCACCGGCGAAGCCCGTGCTCGTGTGCTAGATCTAGCTCTAGAAATCGTAGCCTAACCCCGCAAATATGAGCACAAAAAACGAACAACGTGCAGCCCAGTTGGCGAAACTGCTGGATACCGGTAAGGCCGACTCACAGCGCCGGTTTACTCCCGTCCCGATCGCTACGGCCGACCCGGCAGAAGCCATCCCTGCTCCCTCTGTTCCTGCGGTTGAGCAGAAGACAGAGAAGGCGCATGGTGCTACCCAAACGATCGAGATACCACAGGAGGACATCACAGGCATGGGACTTGAGGCATTCGGGGCCTCGACCAAAACAGTCAGCACGCGGCTCCCTGAGCGACTGCATCATACGGTTCGGGTTTTTTGCGTCGAAAATGGCAACGACCAGCAAGGGTTCTTCGGCCAGGCGGTACTCGCGTACCTGCAGTTGCAGGCCAAGCTCGGGAAGAAGGTTCGGCTTCAGTAATCGGACAATTGCAGTCGCCGGTAGATCTTCCTCCGAAATCCTCCACTTCCTCAGATGAACCAGATCCCTAGCGATCACCTGATTCCGCTACCACCGGCCCCTGCGGCCCCGGCAAAGCGCAAGAAGGCGGTTCGTAAGCTCGTGCCCGTGCCGCCGGATGCACCTGAGCAACTGGCCTTTTACCAGTCGCTGTTCGGGACGCCTACCGGAACCGGGTACACCTTCGCTCTATGGGAAGCCGTTCCGAAGTTCGTGCTGACGAAACTCCGCTACCACAAGCAGGCGAACGTCTTTGAAACATCTTTTGTTTGGAGTGATATGACCATTCCGGTGGAGATTATGCCGGCACTAATTCGTCGGAACGCAGCGTCTACTGTCTTGGAGGCTGTGTTTCCCGGATCCCGTGAGGAACTGGTCTGGCGCATCCTGATCGAAATAGCGGCCGAACAATCCATGCCACAACTCTATGAAGCAAAGGTGGATAAACTACGCTACGGGAGAGTCGATTTCACCCTGACTGGCTTACGCGACCGACTGGCCGCTCGCGGGAAAAGCTACAATACTGGCGAGCTACGCGAGGCGTTAGTCGTCCTAAAACGGGCCGAATGCCATGTGAAGCACCCCAATATCCCGGACTCCTACGATAACTACCTTACCAGCCTCTATTTCGCTGGTGAGCAAATCGCCGACGAAGGCGAGGTGCTGACTCACTGTGTAGCATTTCTAAACCCAGTCGTAACCAGTAGCATACTGAGCCTGCAGTGTTGGCCCATCGACAACGCCAAGGTGTGCAAACTGGATCAATCTTTGGCCCGGTGGCTCGCAACAAGGATTTCCAATCGCTATCGTCAAGCGGAGCAGGGGGAAGCTCAGGAAGGGAAGGGTTACCCCCTCCTGCTTTCAACGATCATTCGGGAGGCATGCCTTATGGCATCCGAGAAGACACAGTTGCGAGATCAGGCAGTGCGTGTCCGAGATGCGCTCAAGGAGCTAGACAGTGCTGGTTATCTGTCGAGTTTCCCGAGGCCTTACGACGAAGCCCCGGTGTACGCTCGAGTAAACAGAGTAGGCCGGACCTCCTTGGTCGATATCAAATGGACCATCTATTTGAGCGGTCGGTTCGTGAATGAAATTGTATCCGGTAACAAAGAGATGATGCAGCGGCGCGGGGATCAGAAGCAGCAGATCCATGCGACTTCGTCACCGGCGAGGGGGGTTGCGCGGGATAGACCCCTACTTTGAGGGTTCAGCCCCGTAAAGTAGGGGTCTATCCCGCGCAACCTCTCCATTTTTCGGAAGATCTAGCCGCGACCGCTGCCCAAAACCAGCGGTTGCTCTCCTCCGTACCCCATATTCGGGGGTCTATCCCGCGCAACCACCCCCGGGGTAGGGGTCTATCTCGTGCAACCGGGTTTTAGGCGGTTTATCGCGTTCCCGAGGTAGGGGTCTATCCCGCGCAACCGGGGTTTGGGCGGTTTATCGCGTTCCCGAGGTAGGGGTCTATCCCGCGCAACCGTTACTTGCGGGGGTCTATCCCGCGCAACCGTTCTGCAACTTGCTGCCCGCTAATTACATCGCCACTAATCATAAAGCCTATCCCTTTTACCCCTCAGAATAGATCAGAGATGATCGCAGGACAGGGATCAAATCTTCGCCCTTTCCTTGCACTTCCCCGCCAAGGGGGCGTGCCGCCCCCTCGCTTCGCGAGCCTCCCCCTGCTTATCGTCCGCCTTCGGCTT
>DMNR01000448.1:9207-10582 GCA_003452655.1 Actinomycetota bacterium
AAGTCGGTGTTCGTGCCGGCCCTTGCTTCGGACCGGGCAAGCCGGTCCTGGGCCGGACCCTCGAAAGCGCTAGGTGGCACCTGCGGTTTTTAGGGACCGTCCAAAAGAAGCGTTATGAACGATCGGAAGGGCAGGCTTCGGCCGTTCGAGACGGCCACCAAAACGATTAGCGTCCCTTCAAAACGTTTATTTTGGAGTGGTTGGGCTTCAAAACAGTTACGCCAGCCTGCAAACAACTCGTTTGCTATTGATTGAAGAGCTTGGCCGACGCTCCGGCCTGGACCGGCTCGCCCGGTCCGTAGAAAAGGCCGGGCGGAGCCCCAATCGGTGCGCTTTGCCACCCCACCCCCATCATGGCTCTCCGGGATCGGGTTGGCTCAGCCGGCGCTGCGGCACAGGCGCGCAGGCGGCGCGTAGAGCCTCCCGAGCGGCCATCCCGCCCTTGTCGGCCCATACCATGCCGAGCAGGCCCAGCACGGCGGCGCGATTGGGCGTGTCGAGGCCGTCGCCACCAGCTTCGAGAAAGCGCAGCAGATCGCCCAAGGCTCGCGTTCCCCGGGCGCTTTTTCGCAGTTGGGCAATGGCGGCCTCGGGATCTTGCCCGACGGCCGCGATAGTCGCAGCTTCAGCGGCGGCCAGGGCAGCGAAGTCGGGCGGGGAAAAGTCGATGCGGGGTGAGTCCATGGTATCAGCCTAACATGGGGGGTGAGACATTGGCAGGCTCAGGGCGTCCTAGCGGACTACGAAAAACCCGCCTCTTGCGAGGCGGGTTTTCAAAGTTCGGCGGTCCTTATTCCGCCGTTACTCCCGGGTTGTTATGCCGGGACAAGTTCTTCTTTGGTTACGGTGATCGTCACCGCCTGCTTCCCGGCGGCGCGGAGGCCCGGCGTCAGAATCCGGATGAAATCCCGAGTGGCCGGCTCTAGCACGCCTACTCGGCGGCCGGCTATCACTTCATCGATCATGATCGCGTACAAACCGATTGCTTCAGTAATCAGTTCCTTTCGGCCATGGAAGCCGAGTTTTTCAACCAGTTGGTCGATTTCGCTTAGAACAGTATCTTTCGGGTCAAGGTACACACGACCGCCGGGTGGACGGGGAGCGAGGGTCTTGGTCATTGTTGTTGTATCATTCTACCGCTTTTGCGGCAGCTCCGGTTTGTCAGGCCGGAGGCTATCATGGGTGTCGTTGGTTAAGGAGGCGAAGCGGCGTTTCCGCCGTCTGCCTGTGCCCAATGAGATACGTTTTGCGCGCTAGGTCAACACATGTGAACAGAAAAAGGTGCAGAATAGGTGCAGGGAGGTTCAGGATAATTGCAAAAAGCTTGCTTTTTGCGGGGAAAACGCACTATAGTTCCTGTCTCTTATACACATCT
>DMNR01000394.1 GCA_003452655.1 Actinomycetota bacterium
CCGAAGAGGCGCTGGCCTGCGGTGCTGATCGGCACGATCGCCTGGTCGTCGTTGTTGGTTGAACCTGTTGAGCCGCTGGCGGCGAGCACGCCAACCACGGTCAGGGTGTTTCCGTTGATCACCACTGTCTGATCGACCGCGCCGCGTACGCCGAAGAGTTCCTGCGATGTTGTTGCGCCCAGTACGACGACTGCGGCCTGGGTGGCGACGTCGTCAGCGTTGATAAATCGTCCCGACGCCAACGTTTGCGACCGAACGGAAAGCCAAGAGTCAGTGGTCCCGACAACGGAAGTTGTCCAGTTACTCGTCCCAGCGGTTAGAGATGTAGATGAGGATGTCTGCGGGGCGACACCTGCAATGTCTGGTGCAGCTGTCTTTGAATCCAGTGCTTTGGCGTCAGCCAACGTCAAGGTTGATGCCGACCCGAATCCTCCTCGTGCACCCGAGCTGCTTGTTGTGCTTCCGGGCGATATTACGAGCAGGTTGGAACCCAGGGAATCGATCTGTGACTTGACCTGATCTTGTGCGCCCTGCCCGAATCCGACGGTCAAGATCACGGCTGCAACACCAATGAGGATGCCGACCATCGTGAGGGCCGACCGCATGCGGTGCAGGCGCAGCGCCTCGATTGCAGTCTGCAGCGTGGCTCCCCAGCTCACTTACTTTCTCCCCACGCAGATTTGCCGAACTTGATGGATGCATTGGTCACCAGATCTGAGCTCTGCGGGTCGTTGCCATCGAGAACGTTGCCGTCGAGGACATGGATGATGCGGCCGGTGCGCGCTGCGACCTCGGCCTCGTGAGTGATCAGAACCACTGTGTTTCCAGCGGCATTGACCTCATCGAGTAGTTCAAGTACGTCCGCACTTGCAGCGGAGTCAAGGTTTCCAGTTGGCTCGTCCGCGAGGATCAGGTCCGGGTTGGTCACTAGTGCGCGCGCAACTGCCACGCGCTGTTGTTGGCCTCCGGACAGTTCCCCTGGCCTGTGGTCTACTCGGTCTGCCAACCCGACGCGGCTCAAGGCGGAGATCGCGCGCTCGCGCCGTTGATCTCTGGGTACCTCGGCATACATCAACGGCAGCTCCACGTTTCGCAATGCCGACAGTTCGGCCATCAGATGGAAACGCTGAAAGATGAAACCGATCCTCCGGTTCCGGATGTGCGCAAGCTGGGCTTCTCCCATGTGACTCACGTCGTCGCCAGCGAGCAGATACGTGCCGGTCGTCGGAATGTCTAGGCAGCCCAGGATGTGCATGAGTGTCGACTTTCCAGAACCGGAAGGCCCGGTGATCGCTACGTACTCCCCGGAGCGGATGTCCAACGAAACATCGCGCAACGCCTCGACCTCAAGTGCGCCGGATGTGTAGGTCTTGCCGACCCCGCGCAGCGCCAAGACAACCTGCCGACCCCGCGTGGGTGCTGCCGGTGCACTTGCCCCTGGCACTACGGCGTTCACGGTGTCCCCCCGGGGAAGCCACCGGTGAATCCAGCCGGGGGACCGCCCGAGCCGCCGCCCGGGAATCCGCCGCTGCCCCCGCCACCGGGGAGTCCACCAACGCCTGGTCCTCCGCTGTCAGCACTGCGTGCTGCTACCGCCGGTATCACGATTTGAACTTGGTCGCCGACCGCCAGTCCGGCCAAGACCTGCGTCTGCCCTCCCGCGCTGACGCCGGTGGTGACCTCGCGCTTCTCAACGTCGTCCCCGGTTACCAGTTGCACGTAGTTCTTATCGCCCTCCTGGTTCACAGCGAGGCTCGGTACCTGAGTTGCGCCGTTGATCTGCCGGTAGACAATCGATACCTGGGCCGTTGATCCGGCATAGAGCCCCTTTGGGCTGCCTGTAATTGCAGCGACGACCGGGAAAGAAGAGACCCCTGAGGTTGTGGTCGCTATTAGGCCCACCGAGGAGACAGTGCCGAACACCTTCTCCGTTGTTCCGGCAACCGTGATGGTCGCTTGGTCTCCCTCGGACAGCTTCGAGATCTGAGTGTCGTCAACGCTGAGGTTGACCACGTAGGACCCTGTGCTGATCACCTGAACCTGGGGTGTCGATGTTGATGTNNCGCTGTTCAGAGCGGGCTGCTGCCAGGCTGGCTTTGTCAGCACTGATCTGTGCAGCCGATGCCCCGGCATCTTCATCGCTCGCGAGCTTCGATTCGGCGGAGGCAACCGAAGCACTCGCCTGTGCGACCTGTGTGCGCAGTGATGCGGAATCAATCTCCGCAAGCACTTGGTTCTTCTTAACCTTCTGACCCTCGGAGACGTACACCGCCGTCACTTCTCCGGAGAGTTCGAAATTCAAGTCCTCCGTGGAGGCCGCCGCAATAGTCCCTGACCCGGAGACAGTCTCTTGGAGCGCACCTGACGTCACCTCGACGTTCCGTGTTGTTGCAGCGCTACTGTCGCCACCTATGGCCCGGGTGACCCCGAAACCGGCGACGACAACCACGAGCACCGCGACAACAGCGACGATGCTGTTGCGGCGGGGGTGAGCCGACCAACGCTGCTTCAGTCCTTGGTGAATCATGGGCGCGACTATCGGCGAAGTTCTTGTGTGAGCGCTGTGATTACCGTGAGGATTTCCTGGCAGTAGCGTTCAGCCAGAACGCTGTTTGCACGTGGCATGGGCGCACTTCCTTCTTAGGTCAGTCGTGTCGTTGAGAAGTTGTGGCAGTTCATCACTGAGGGCATAAGTCCGCCGTGAACTCCATGTTTATGTTGGCCTTATGACTGGGCTGGGACACTGTGTGAATGTTGGAGGCTGTAGCGAGCGCACAAACCTCAATGCCAGTGCTCAACCAAGACAGCTGCGAACCAGTGCAGGTACGACAGTGAGAGTCCTCGTCGTAGAGGACGAGCGACTGATGTGTGAGGCGATTGCAACCGGACTACGCCGAGAGGCGATGGCCGTTGACATTGCTAACGACGGTGGCATGGCCATCGAGAAGGTGACCGTCAACGAGTACGACGTGGTGG
>DMNR01000344.1 GCA_003452655.1 Actinomycetota bacterium
CATTTGCTTCTCATTCTATACAAAACTTGATATCTGTACATAATGCGAATCATCCTGTGACGCGCCTGTTGACCTGCCCCCCTCCAGCCGTACCAACGTGAAGTAGCAGGAGTCACACAGGCGGTCCTTGTGTACGGCGTCCGGCTAGTCTCGCTTCAGCAAATCGATGAAGGCCGGATTGAGGAAGATCTTTTCCCGGCCCATCTTGTGCTCTCGCAAGATGCCGATCGTCGTGAGCTCCTTGAGGTAAATGCTCGCAGTTTGTCGCTTGGCTAGCCCTGCCTCCACGACGTGCGCGATACGGCAATACGGTCGCACAAACACCAGCTCTGCCAGTTCGCGCGAATAGATGTGGCCCGCATCTCGTCGCATCCGTTCCGCGGTTTCCTCGAGCAGGCCACGGACGGCGACGATCTTGTTCATGGTCCATCGCGCCGTCTCCGTCACACCGCCGAGCATGTAGAGAAGCCACTCCTCCCAGGCGCCAGTCTCAGTGATCGATTGCAGGCCGCTGTAGTAGTCGGATTTGTTCCGAAGGATGTGGCGGCTCAGGTAGAGCACCGGAATGTCGAGCAAGCCTTGCTCGACCAGATAGAGCAGGTTGAGGACACGCCCAGTCCGGCCGTTGCCATCGGTGAACGGATGGATGGCTTCGAACTGGTAGTGGCCCGCCGCCATACGCACGAGGGGGTCGATCTCCGCTGTGCCCGGCAAGGTGCCGTGCATCCACTGCTCCCAGTTGGCCAGCTTCTCTCGGAGCAGCCCTTCGCCTTCTGGAGGGGTGTAGATAACCTGCCGAGTGCGGTCGTTGCTGAGCGTTGTACCGGGCGTCTTGCGGATGTCCATGTCCACGCCCTTGATCGCACGACAGATCTGCACGGCGGTATTGGTGGAGAGCGGACGCGTCTTGAGCGCCTGGTATCCCTCCCAGAGCGCCGTTCGGTAGCGCAGCGCCTCCTTGGTCGCCGGATCCGGCTCACCTTCGCTGACACCGTCGAAGAGGAACATCTGATCCGTGGTGGTCACGATGTTCTCGATCTCGCTGCTGGCCTGGGCCTCGAGCAGCGGGATCGAGTTGATCAGCACCCCTTGGTTTGGGATCAGCCTACCAGCAGCCTTCAACTCCGCGACCGCAGCGCGAGCCGAGATGCAGGCCTTGAGAACGGCCCGCGACTCCACGTCGACGATCGGTGGAAGTGCGGGGAGATCGTTGAAGGGCTTGGTTGGGTCGAAGGCCATGTGTCGATCTAAGCGGCAGGAATCGACACATCCCTGGCGACTTGTTTATCCGATCAACATGATGCCTGAACGCGTCGATCCAAGACAGAAAAATCGACATGATACAGAAACATGTCGATTCACGACGCTGCTTTCATGCTCGTCTCAGTCCGTTGTATCCGCATCCCCCCTTCGGCGAAAAACGACAAGACTGATCCTGCGCGGCTTGGCCGAAGGGCCTCGCCCGAAAGGTTGCCGCGATGACCTCAGCCGAAACTGGCTCGGAAGGTCACTGCATCGAGCAAGCAGTGCTGCTCGATGGGTCCTGCCAGTTCGAACAGGCGAGGTGCTGACCGGAAGTCAAACAAGCGGTACAGCCGAAAGCTCGCGTTGTGATCCCTGGCGAATCGTGCCTCGTTGGCAGATACGTAGAACGGGGTGCGCTCCCCAAAACCGGTTGTCTTGACTTCGATGAAACGCTCTCGACCATCCGCCTCGAAGGAACTGATGTCATAGCCGTGGCCGTCACCTTCTTCAACCGACACATGACGGACCCTCTCTGCCAACTGCCCAGCGCCTTGCTCCGCGAGACGCCAGCGCTCGAAGTTCAACGCGAAGAGTTCTCCCGCTTCGCCAAGCGAACGGTTGTGCGCCTCACGCGCGAAGTAGTCGCGTTTGACCGGTGCCCTCAAGTACGAGGGACTGACTTCACGTACGGCGAGCTCTGTGCGAGGCGCTTCGCTGCGGACGCGCCTGAAGTCGATGTATTCGGCGGCAACGGCTGGCCGCTCGACCGCCGACAGGGTTAGGTCATCCAGTTGCCGGTTGTGGCCGACATGCTTCTGCACAACTTCCAACAAGATGTCGCGCTGGAAGTTGCTTCTCGGCTGGTAGCCGCGGATGTAGGGGTATCCCATCTCCAGCATCACCGCGCTGATGTTGGCGTGCTTGAACTCGATGGAACCATCGCTGCGCGCCGGTAGCCGCTGTCGCAGCAACCGACGGTGCGCTGTCTTGTTGTACGGCTGGCCAGCCAGCTCTTGCAAGAGCATGGACAGATAGTCAGCGACGATCAACTCAACTTCTTCGCGCCGCCAATCCTCGCCAGCCCTGGCATCAAGGGCTCGGACTTCAAAGCCCATTGATTCGAGCCGACGAACGACAGTCGCAATGCCGCCAGAGAATTGTTCGGCCCGTAGAGGACCATCGGTCGGATGCTGGAAACCGACAGCTACTCCAGCGATTGCTTTTGAGTCGGCCCACTGCCCACTGAGTGGATCGCGGACGACATAACTGCTGGCTAGTCCAAACCCATATCGTTCGAGAAAGGCTGCCTGGCCCAAACGCAGGTACTCGTCGAGTGCCGCCTGCACGGCCGCTCGGTCGGTCAACTCTGCGAGCTTGCGCGTCATGGCCAAACTGCGGACTAAGCGTCGATATTCGCCGCCCTCAACGCATTCGTCTC
>DMNR01000237.1:0-5175 GCA_003452655.1 Actinomycetota bacterium
GAAACGACGGCGCGACCGCCCTGCAGGACCAACCTGATTTCACCGCTGACAGGTTCATTCAGATCGTCGATGTATCCATCGAGAGCTCGCTTGAGAGGTGAGAACCACAGCCCGTCGTAGACAAGTTCGGCCCACCGCTGGCGAACGCCTCCGGCGAAACGTGCCATGTCACGTTCAACTGTCACGTTAACGAGCTCCGAGTGTGCGGCGATCAATGCCATTGCGCCTGGCGCCTCGTAGACCTCGCGGCTCTTGATGCCAACGAGTCGGTCCTCAACGATGTCGATTCTGCCAACGCCGTGAGCGCCTGCCCGTTCGTTCAATTGTTCGATTGCCTCAAGCATTGTTACCGGCTTGCCATCGAGAGCGACAGGAACACCCTTGTCGAAAGTGATGACCACCTCGTCTGCTGGCTTGGGGTCCGCAGGGTTTTGAGTGTAGGAGTAGACGTCCTCGATCGGTCCATTCCAGATGTCCTCGAGGAATCCCGTCTCCACTGCTCGACCCCAGACGTTCTGGTCGATGGAGTACGGCGATTTCTTGTTCACATCGATTGGGAGGTTCTCACGCTCAGCGAACTCAATGGCCTTGTCGCGTGTCATGGCGTAGTCGCGAACCGGAGCGATGCAAGTCAGATCAGGAGCCAAAGCCCCGATTCCAACCTCGAAACGGACCTGATCGTTGCCCTTTCCTGTGCAACCGTGTGCCACGGTGTCGGCGCCGTGCAGGCGTGCAGCAGCCACGAGGTGCTTGACGATGACGGGGCGCGACAACGCGGAAACTAACGGGTAGATCCCCATATAGAGCGCATCGGTGCGCAGCGCGGGCAGGCAATACTCGTCAGCGAACTCCTCACGAGCATCGGCAACGTAAGCCTCGACAGCGCCACAGTCCAAAGCACGCTGACGAATCACATCAAGGTCCTCGCCGCCTTGTCCCACATCAACAGCAACCGCAACAACCTCTTTGCCTGTCTCCTGGGCGATCCACCCGATTGCCACCGAGGTGTCGAGACCACCGGAATATGCCAGCACTACACGTTGACTCACAACTACTCCCTGACTTCCACTAATTGACCGTGCGACTTGTTCTATTCGTGTGTTTGGTTCTGGCTCGTTGTCGCCGCGACGCTACCGCGCCGAGCTGCCATAGCCGCAAACTGGCTGGCGACTTTTGCGCCTCCCTTGGGGTCACGACTAACCACCATGACAGTGTCATCGCCTGCGACAGTGCCGATGATGCCCGGAACGCTGGTGTGATCAATAGCTGACGCCAGGTATTGCGCGGCCCCTGGGGGCGTTCGCAGGATCACAATGTTGCCTGAATAATCCGTACTGCTCAGCAATTCGCCCACGACCCGTTCAAGGCGAACACGAGAGCTGTCGGCTCCTTGCAGTTGAGGCGCAGGGTCACCGCCCTCACGGGGTACGGCATACACAAGCGTGCCGTTGTCCGCCTTCACCTTGGTCGCACGTAGCTCGTCAAGGTCTCGGGACAACGTCGCCTGTGTGACGTCGATGCCGTCCTTGGCAAGCATTGCCAACAAGGCTGACTGGGATGACACTTCGTTGCGCTCCAACAATGTGATGATCAACTGATGGCGGGCAACCTTGGTAGCGATCTTCATTGAAGTCTTTGCTGTGTTCATGCTCATTGGCCGTCTCCGGCTGCTGCCGCCGTCAGAATCCGTGGCAGCGCTTCCGCGAAGAGATCCGCTTGCTCCAAAGAGAGTGTCAGTGGCGGGGCGAGTCTGATGGCATCGGGAGCAACCGCGTTGATCAGAAAACCCTGGTCCCTAGCGCTTCGTTGAACGGCCGTGGCCGGCACCCCCTCGAGCACGAGCGCACGCCACAGACCCACACCGCGATGCCCCACAAGGTTGGGGTGGTCTAAGGCGTCGAAGCGACTAGCCCAGTGCTCCCCCACAGTCTTGACGTTCAAGAGGACATCTTGGTCTTCGATGGTGTTGATGACCGCTAGAGCTGCCGCACAGCTGACCGGATTCCCACCGAACGTAGATCCATGATCACCTGGGCGAAACAGCGAAGCTGCGTCGCCAAAGGCAAGACACGCCCCGAGGGGAAGTCCTCCGGCCAGACCCTTTGCCAGCGTCAGTACGTCCGGAACGACACCGGAATCGAGTGACATGAACCAGGTACCCGCGCGCCCGATGCCGGACTGAACTTCATCAACGACCAGCAGTGAACCCGCGTCATCGCAGATCTCGCGGGCGTGCGCCAGATATCCGACCGGGGCAGGAATCACGCCACCCTCACCCAACACCGGTTCCAAGAAGACTGCGGCGGTGCGCCCCGACACGGCATCGCGAAGTGCTTGAGCGTCGCCATAGGGAACGAACGTCACCGGTCCAGGCAGCGGCACGAATGGATCCTGTTTGGGGGGACTCCCGGTGATGGAAAGCGCACCCATGGTCCGACCGTGAAACGACCCATGCGCGGCAACGATCTCCAAGCGCGACCCATCCGGGTTTGATTCCCACCCATGCCGACGGGCAAGTTTGTACGCCGCCTCGTTCGCTGAGGCACCGTCTTGGGAAAAGAACACCCTCGCCGCTTGACCTGTCAGCGATACCAACTTCTCAGCCAAGTCGAGCCCGCGCTCATGGGCGAAGAGGTTACTCGTGTGAGCGAGGCGCGAGACATGCTCACTGACCGCAGCGGTGATCGCCGGATTGGCGTGACCCAGAGTGGATGTAGCGATACCCGCGATGAGGTCGAGGTACTTGGTCCCCTCGACATCCCAGACCCAGGCACCGTCACCGCGATCGAGACAGATTTCCGGAGTCGCGTAGTTCGCCATCATCGTCTTGGACCATCGATCTGCGGCGTACGCATTCGAGTCAGTCATCGTCGCCTCCTTCAACGTCGGCGTAGATCATCGTTCCGATTCCACTGTCCGTGAAGATCTCCAGAAGCACTGAATGCTCAAGCCGACCATCGATGACGTGTGCGCGTGCGACTCCGCCTTCAACTGCGGTCAGGCACGCCTGCATCTTTGGAATCATCCCGCCGTCCAACGTCGGCAACAACGCTGCCAGCTCGGCACGGCTCAGCTCGCTGATGACCTCGTTCGAATCGGGCCAGTTTGCGTAGAGCCCGGGAACATCGGTCATCATCACGAGCTTCTCTGCTGCCAGGCCAGTTGCCAGCGCAGCTGCTGCGGTGTCAGCGTTGATGTTGTAAATGGTCCCATCCACCCCAACCCCGATGCTGGAAACGACCGGGATCAGACCATCGTCGATCAGTGTCTGCACGATGCCGGTTCGCACGGAGGTGACCTCGCCTACAAGCCCTACATCAATACGTCCGCCGTCGTGTTCTGGAAAGTACTGAGTGGCCTCAAACAGCGACGCATCCTCTCCAGATACGCCAACTGCGTACGGGCCGTGGTGGTTGATGAGGTTGACGAGCTCGCGTTGAACCTGCCCGGTCAACACCATGCGGGCCACGTCCAGGACTTCCGGTGTGGTGACGCGCAGTCCCGCTCGAAACTCGGACTCAATCCCGAGTTTTGCGAGCATCTCAGAGATCTGCGGGCCTCCCCCGTGGACAACCACGGGATGCAGGCCGGCGAGGCGCAGGAACACAACATCCGCGGCGAACGATGCCTTGAGTTGTTCGTCGACCATCGCGTTCCCGCCGTACTTCACGACGATGGTTGAGCCGTGAAACTCGTTCAACCATGGCAGAGCCTCAGCGAGAACGGATGCTTTTGCGGTTGCCTCTTGTCTCTCGACCGTCATGACGAGTACGCCGAATTCTCGTGCACGTACGCGGCGGTGAGGTCATTAGTCCACAGGCTTGCTTCCTCAGCACCGGCTGCGAGATCGACCTCGATGAAGACCTCCCGACCTGACATGTTCACCAGGTTCCTGTCTTCGCCGACCGAACCCCGACGACACACCCACACATCGTTGATGGCTACAGCGATCTCGTCTGCGGAGAACTCCGCGGACGTAGTACCGGCGGCAGAAATCACCCGCCCCCAGTTCGGGTCCTCGCCGTGGATAGCGCACTTGAGCAAGTTGCTTCGGGAGATCGCGCGGGCGACTTCGAGGGCGTCAGCCCCTGTCGCCGCGCTGCGCACGGTGATCTTGATTTCTTTCGATGCGCCCTCGGCGTCGGCAATCAATGCCCGCGAGAGTTGCTTGCAGACACTGGTCACTGCAGCCTGCAGATCCTGTTCTGACGGCTTGAGCTCGCTGGCCCCCGACGCAAGTAGCAAGACTGTGTCATTCGTTGACATGCAGCCGTCGGAGTCAATGCGATCGAAGGTCTCGCTACAGGCGACCTCCAACACTCGCTGGAGTGTTGGAGCATCGACGTCGGCATCCGTGGTGATCGTGGACAACATGGTTGCCAGGCCGGGAGCCAGCATGCCGGCTCCCTTGGCCATGCCTCCCACCACGAAGCCGTCAGCAGTGACGGTTGCCATCTTGGGGACCGTGTCGGTCGTCATTATCGCCAGCGCGGCAGCGTCCCCTCCATCTGGCGAGAGATTCGCAAGCGCGATTTCAAATCCAGGGAGCAGCAAGTCCATGGGCAACCGCTCACCAATCAGGCCGGTTGAGCAGACTGCCACCTCACCTGCCCCACACCCCAGCAGCGCGGCGACCCATTCCGCTGTCCGGTGGGTGTCGGCGAAGCCGTCGGGGCCAGTGCAGGCATTCGCTCCGCCCGAGTTAGTGGCGACGGCCCGCAGTTCGCCCGCACGCAGAACCTGCTGTGACCACAACACCGGTGCCGCCTTAATGCGATTGGAGGTGAAGACGCCGGCAGCCGCATACGCTGGGCCCTCATTGACAACAAGAGAGACGTCTGGGTTCCCGGACGCCTTCAAACCGGCCGAAACCCCGCTGGCAGTAAACCCTTTTGCTGCAGTCACACTCATGGAGCCACTCCCAACATATTCAGACCCGTCGTCTCTGGAAAATCGCACATGAGGTTTGCGTTCTGCACTGCCTGTCCGGCAGCTCCCTTACCCAGGTTGTCAATCGCTGCAATGACAACGACACGACCAACTCGTTCGTCAACCGCTAGCTGTAGATGGGCGCAATTCGTTCCAGCGGTTGCGGCCGTCGTCGGCCAAGTTCCATCGGGAAGGACCTGTACGAACGGGGTGAACGCGTAGTAGTCGGCAAAGGCTTGTCTGACA
>DMNR01000237.1:5310-9163 GCA_003452655.1 Actinomycetota bacterium
CTTCAGGTCTGACGTTGTCCCTCGTGCGCAGCGTTGTCGTCGCCAGAATCCCCCGCGGCATCGGTGCCAGCATTGGCGTAAACGAGAGCGTCACATCAGTTCCAGCGATGTCAGACAATTCCTGGACCACTTCTGCGGTGTGCTGGTGGATGCCCCCAACTTTGTATGCCGACATCGATCCCATGACTTCGGTTGCCGAGAGAGCCACCGAACCCTTCCGGCCTGCTCCGGAGGTTCCGCTCGCCGCGACCACAACGATGTCTCGCGAATCAACAAGCCCCGCATCAAGAAGTGGCGCGGCCGACAGTTGCATCGCGGTGGCGTAGCAACCGGGACTGGCAACCTTGAGAGAAGCGGCCACCTCACTGGCTCGCCCTGCCAACTCCGGAAGCCCATACGTCCAAGGTGCTGCTGCGGCGCTCGGTCCGTAGTAGTGAGACCAGTCATCAGGGCTCTTGAGCCGATGGTCAGCTCCAAGGTCGACAACAGGAAGATCATCCGGCAGCGAGCCAGTCAATGATGCGGACTCACCGTGCGGCAGTGCAACAAATACGAAGTCGAGGTCGACGAGAACTTCCCGATTCGTTGGGGCAAGCACGACCTCTCCGAGTGCGGCTAGGCCTGGGTGCAGGGTGCCTAGAAGTTCACCGGCGTTGCTTGCCGCAGTGGCAACCACAACCTCAAATTCCGGGTGTCCCGAGAGGAGCCTCACCAGCTCCGCACCTGCGTATCCGGAAGCCCCGACTACTCCAACTCTCTTGACCATAGACCCGAATATACGCATATGCGTATGTCTGGTGCAAGTCCCTATCTCCTGACCTGGGAGCCGGTGGAGAGTCGAGAATCGGCACAGGTCACGATTAGCGGGTGGCTTTGCGTCTCTATCGACTTACCGACAACCTGCGGGTTGCGACGGCCGCCGCTCGTGGTGTCGCTCGCTCCGGGTTAGTGCGGCCCACAAGCCCGAAAGCGACACTCCAATTGACCGGCGGCGTCCTGCGGTGGGGAACAAGCCCGGCAGTCGGGTTCTCGCTAGGGTCAGCTCGCCACTCCGATGCCACAGCTGTCGTTGACGTCGACGATCCGAGTCGACCCTACGTCTCCTTCGTGGACATCGATCACCGCTGTGACACGTTGGCATTGAGCCTTCTCGACCGTGGGATTGGCCCTGGTTCACACGTCGGTCTGCTCGGACGGAACTCTCGTGCGTTCCTCGAAACGATCACAGCCGTGTCCCGCACAGGCGCCGATCTTGTGTATCTCAATACGTCGTCAAGCGCTGAGGCAATTGCAACGATCGCACTGGAACAAGGCATCAGCCTGATGATCCGCGACGAAGAATTCGCCGACCGGATTCCCTCGCACGTCCCGACAATTTCGACTGACGACCCGTCGGGCGTCGCGCTTCTCGCGAGCCTGCCCCGCAAAGGGCGGCTCCCCGCTGTCGCGCACCATGGCAAACACATCATCTTGACGTCCGGCACCACCAGTGGCAAGTCCCGAGGGGCGGGTCGATCCTCGGTTCCACTCGACGCCGCCGCGGCTGTTCTCGATGCGTTTCCGGTCAAGATGCGCGGCACCACGTTGATAGCCGCCCCCCTGTTCCACTCGTGGGGATGGATGCACCACCGGTTGGCGACGTTGCTGGACGCGACGGAGATCGTGATGCGTCGGTCCGACCCGCAGCGAATCCTCGAACTCATCGATACACACCAGGTTGACACCCTCGTCACAGTGCCTGTGATTCTGCGACGCCTCGTGCAACTGCCGAGGCATATCCGTCGGCGATACGATTTGAGCTCGCTGAGATGCGTCGCGGTGAGCGGGTCGGCGCTGCCCGGCGACCTCGCAATCGAATTCATGGATACGTTTGGCGACATCCTCTACAACCTGTACGGCAGCACTGAGGCGGCTTTCGCGACCTGTGCCGCCCCCGACGACTTGCGCGCGGATCCCGGCACTGCAGGAAAGCCATTGGCCGGTGTGCACATTGAAGTGCTGGACCTTCGTGGTCGCCGTGTTCCGACCGGAGTCGACGGGCGCATCTTCGTGGGCAGTCGAACGACCTTCGACGGGTACACGGACGGCACCGACCGAGAGCGCACCCGAGGACTCGTGTTCACCGGTGACATCGGCAGACTTGACGAAGATGGGCGACTAACGATCATTGGTCGCGCTGACGACATGGTGATCACCGGTGGCGAGAACGTGCATCCAACGGAGGTCGAAGAGGTGCTGCGCCGGAACACAGATGTCGCGGATGTCGCGGTCGTAGGCGTTCCAGATCCCGTTTACGGCTCATCGCTTGTTGCTCACGTGGTCCCTGTTGCCGGAATCACGCCGCATGCCGACATTCTGCTGGCGTGGAGCCGCGATCGCCTCGGACCGAACCATCGACCTCGCCAGATCATTTTCCATGACGAACTCCCCCGGAATCCAACGGGCAAAGTACTGAAGCGGGTACTGGTCGGTGACCCGAGTACTGAACTAGACGACGACGAGGATCAGGCCGACTAAGCCAACCTGTCGATCAGACGCGCAGGGTCGCACCGCACTCGTCCGCTGCTGCGGCAATCGCGGCGTCTCGGGCCGCAGAGAGTTCCTCAACACCCAGGGTCCTATCGGGCGCCCGGAACCTCAGCGAGAACGCCAAGGACTTGTTCCCCTCACCAACCTGCGGCCCTTCGTAGACATCGAAGAGCCGGATCGACTCGAGCAACGCACCCGCCCCGTTGGCCAACGATTGCGCGACTTCGCTGGCGGGAGTCTGGGCGGAAACCACCAGCGCGATGTCCTCCTTTGCGACTGGCATGGAGTGGAACTTCGGACCCTTGGCCACGTAGTCACTGGCACGCGCAACAACCAGATCAAGATCGAACTCAAATGCACAGGAGCGAGGTGGCAAGTCCCAAGCCACGCAGACCCTGGGATGAAGCTCCCCGGCGTACCCGACGATCGGCGATGCGTCATCGCTATCCGAAACGAGAGTCAGCACGGCGCATCGACCGGGATGGAAGGGCAGGTACTCCGCCGCTTGGACATCGACCGTGAGTCCGAGGTCACCAATGATGCCAACAGCAGCCCGCAGTGCGTCGGACCATTCGGCGGAACGGCCAGTTCCCCACCAACCGCGCCTCTCGATCGGTCCAGCCAACACGGCTCCAAGGTGGCGTCGCTGCGCCGGAAGCGCGGCCATCACTTCTTCGAGTTCCGCGGCAGTGGGCCGCCGGTCAACAGGTAGTCGAGGTGGAATCTGATGGCCACCTTGCAGCGGAAAGGCAACTGCCCCAGCCTCGAAGATCGCGATCGAATCCGCGCCACGAGCAAAATTTCGCTTGGCGGCATTCAGGAGTCCCGGCAACAGCGTGGTTCGAATACCTGGTTGTTCATCCGAAAGCGGATTCGCCAGCACAACAAGACTGCGTCGGGGGTCATCCAGTGGGATTTCGCAGCGATCGAGATCAACGGTACCCACGAATGGGTAGTTGAGAACCTCCGTGAGGCCGAAGGCGACGGCGCCGCGGCTCGCCTTCCTGCGCAATAACTGGGCACTTGTGAGGCCACGCCCGGCAGGGGCCGATGGAAGTCGCGACGGAATGTGGTCGTAGCCGATAAGTCGGATGACCTCCTCGACGAGATCGGCTGGGTCCGTGAGGTCAGGGCGCCAACTTGGAGCAGTAACACTCAGGCTTTCGTGCCTGCTGACCACATCACAGCCGACGGCCTCGAGCGCCGTGATCGTCGTTGAGGCATCGATCTGCATACCGGCGACCCGAGCGGGTAGGTCAATTGCGATCACGATCGGCTGCTCCACAACGGGTGCTTCCTCGCCAGTCAGGCCACCGTTACGCCC
>DMNR01000237.1:9197-16541 GCA_003452655.1 Actinomycetota bacterium
TGACCAGTAAGGCCAACGTTGCGCCCACCGGCAAGCTGCAGAATGAGCGAGGCGGCGAGCCCGGATGCATATGGCGCCACGACCCTGTCCACGCCGCGCTCGAAGCGCCTTGAAGCCTCACTGGAAAGCTTGTGGCGCCGCGACATTCGGGCAACCACGACTGGGTCGAAGTGGGCTGCCTCAAGCAGGACACTGCGGCTACTCGCATCGATCTCGCTCGATACCCCACCCATTGTCCCGGCGAGAGCCAAGGGACCTGAGTCATCGGCGATCACCAAATCTTCTGGGTCCAGTTTGCGCACGACATGGTCGAGGGTCTCCAAGGTTTCACCTGGTTGCGCGCGGCGGGCTACCACCGCCCCCGAGACTCGGTCGGCGTCGAACGCATGCAAAGGCTGGCCTGTCTCAAGCATGACGTAGTTCGTCACGTCAACGATCAAGCTCACCGGGCGCATCCCGGCCGCGATGAGCCGCTGCGACATCCACATCGGCGTGGGTGCGGAGGCATCAACATCGATCAGGGAGCGCAGGGTGAAGACGTCACAGGAACTCTCATCGGTGAAGCCACATGCCCGAGGTGCGGAATCGGCGTCGGGGGCAGGTAGATCGGCGAGATCCAGAGCCTTGTCCACGAACGGCAGCTTGAACGCGATAGCGGTATCCCTGGCGATACCTCGGATCGACAGCGCGTAGCCCCTATCGGGCGTAACGGCGATATCGAGGACTTCCTCCGCAAATGTCAGGAAGTCCGAGGCCGGAGTCCCAACCGGGACAGAGTGGGGCGCTAGGACCATGATCCCGCTGTGATCGTCGCCGAGATCGAGTTCGCGCGCGGAACAGATCATCCCGTCCGAAGTTCGGCCGTACGTCTGACGGGCAGCGATGCCAAATCCTCCGGGCAAAACCGCCCCAGGCAGCGCCACGATCACGAGGTCTCCGACCTCGAAGTTTGAGGCCCCGCAAACGATCCCACGAACGCCACCATTCGCCTGGCCAACATCAACCTGACAGAACCGGATCGGCTTCTTGAACTCCTCGAGAAGTTCGATGTCCTTAACTTCGCCAACGACCACGGGACCGGACGCATCAGCCACCACGTCGACAGTCTCGACCTCTAGCCCTAGTGCAATCAGCGCGGCGGCCAACTCCCGCCCGGACACCTCGGAGGGCAACTCGACGAACTCGCGCAACCAAGAAATTGGTGCTCTCATTTCCTAACCCTCCATGCCGAATGCAGCACTGAATCGCATGTCGCCTTCGACCATGTCTCGCATGTCTGTGATGTCGTGGCGGAACATCAGGGTTCGCTCCAACCCCATACCGAACGCAAATCCCGAGTAACGCTCACTATCGATCCCACAAGCCGCGAGCACCCGCGGGTTCACCATTCCGCAACCACCCCACTCGATCCACCCTTCACTGCCGCACGTGCGGCAGGGTGCATCGGGATTGTTGACGCTAGTGCCCCGGCAAGCGAAACACTGCAGGTCAAGCTCTGCACTTGGTTCAGTGAACGGGAAGTACGACGGGCGCAGCCGGGTGACGAGCCCGTCACCGAAGACCGCGGCGGCGAGGTGATCAAGCGTCCCCTTGAGATCGGCCATGGTGATTCCCTCGTCGACTGCCAGACCCTCGATCTGGTGGAAGACCGGAGTGTGGGTCGCGTCGAGTTCGTCTGTGCGGAACACGCGACCCGGACAGACCACGTAGACGGGCAACTCGCGCTCAAGCAAGGTTCGTATCTGCACCGGCGAGGTATGCGTCCTCAATACGACGCCGCTATCGGCTGAGTCGACAAAGAACGTGTCCTGCATCGTCCTGGCAGGATGATACGGCGCGAGGTTGAGCGCGTCGAAGTTGAACCACTCAGCCTCGATTTCAGGCCCCTCAGCAACCTCGTAGCCCATCGCCACAAAGACATCAGCGAGGCGCTCAGAGATAGTGGACAGTGGATGACGCGCCCCAATTGGTTGGCGATCCACTGGCAGCGTCACGTCGACAGACTCTTCAACCAGAACCCGGGCATCACGATCAGCTTCGAGTTCGACTTGTCGGGCCTCAAGAGCTTGCTTGACGGCCGCCCTTGCCTTGCCGACTCGCTGACCTGCTTCAGCCTTGGCCGCTGGAGGCAATGCACCGATCTCCCGGTTCGCCAGCGCCAATGCCGAGCGATCCCCCGAGTGTTCGATTCGCGCCGCCTTCAACTGGTCGAGATCGGCCGCCGCCGCAAAGGCTGCAATGGCAGCATCCTGCGCTGAACCAATCGCTGCGGGATCCAGCGCGCTTACCTCCACCGGGTCGTACTCCTTATTTGGCGCGGACATGGGCTCCTCATCGCGTCGACGTATCCGCAGTAAGTCTATGGCCAGGCCGTTGGCGTCAGTGCGCGTCGTTGCCGATCGGTATGCGGCAGACTTCTCGACGTGACCGAATTCGTCGTTCCGCCGCGCCTGGTGGCGGCCGCTGCGCCGGATGGACGAGACGAGTTCAGAGGCTGGCTCAACGACCTTCCCGAGATGGTGCAGCGCATTGCCGGACAGTGGAAGCTGTCCGTCGGTCAGCCCTACGAACCCGGCGGACAGTGCGCCTGGGTGGCGCCCGCTTGGGACCGGCGCGGAACGCAGTTCGCCCTCAAGCTCGCTTGGCGACACCCGGCCGCAGAAGGCGAAGCCTTGGCGCTGCAGCTTGCCCCCGGGCATGGCACGGTCGAGCTCATTCAGGCTGAACAGACACCCACCACCAATGTCCTACTCCTCGAATCCTGCGCCCCGGGCATGTCCCTGTCCAGTGCCAAGCCCGAGGCGGACAGGGACCGTGTCATTGCCGGAATCCTTGCTGACTTTTGGACGGTTCCCCATCAGCGGTCACAGTTCCCGGACTTGTGCGAGCTTTGTGATCGGTGGGCGCAGGAGCTCAACACTGACCGAACAATGCCCGAGGTCGACCCTGGCCTCGCACGCATCGCAGGCAACCTTCTGCGATCGCTGTCGCGAGACCCCACAGAACAGGTGCTGCTGTTTACTGACCTACACGGTGACAACGTCCTCGCCGCGCAGCGCTCGCCCTGGTTGGCCATCGACCCGAAGCCACACGTGGGCGACCCCGCCTTCGATCTCGTCATGCATATCGGAACGTCATACGAGCGAATGCAGACCGACCCTTGCGCCCTTGTGGCGCGCATGGCCGACCTCACAGGGACAGACGAGACCCGCGTTGGTCTGTGGGTGTTCGCGCGAGCCGTCGTCGAGCGACCGGGCAAGCCTTGGTTGCAGGCGGCCGTCACTGCGCTAGCGCCTTAGCGGGTCTGGAACACCCGAGGCGCTGGTGGATTCGGCCAAGTTCTATGCCTCGGACATGACCTCGGGAACCTGCTCAGCCTTCGCGCGCTCGGCGGCCCGGCGCTGCGCTTCGGCTAACTCGCCTTCGGGAACTGTAGGAGATTCGACCCTGGTCTTTGGGTTGCGGGCAGCAATCCATTCTTCGAGGCCGGGTGCTGATTCCCACGACGTAATCAGGCAATACCGCGGTTGATCGCCTGGGTGCCAGACCGCGTGGTAGAGGCGCTGGGTGTCAATGACTGCCTGAGTCCCTGCAGGGAGCGGAACACGTGTTTCGGTGGCAGGATCATTCTTGTCTTCGCGCAGGATCATGACCGAGTCTTGATCGTCCGTGAGGTTGAAGAACGAGCGAACGATCCAGCCGGTTCCGTCTGGATTCAGTCGATTGTTGTCGTCGATATGCAGATTGTGGATCGCGTCGGCGTACGAGTTGGGCTGAAGCTCGATCACTCGGCACCGGCCAATATTCACGCCGGGTTCCTGCGCCCTAGCGACAAGTCGCGGAGACTTCGCGACGTTAGCATCGACCCAGACCCCATCCTTGTCGGTCTTGGGTGGCGTGTGGTTCCAGAAACCATCGCACTCGAGATCACCATAGGCCGAGGCCAGCGGGGAAAATCTCGTGTCTCCGGAGGACTTCCAGTCGACATACTCGATGTCGAGCCATTCCGAGGGATCGCTTGCCTGGTCATAGCTATCAACAACGACGAAACCGCTGTCATCGAGGATGGGCATCTTGTAGTAAGACATTGATTCTCGCTTTCGTGCGTTGGACGCGACACTCGCGCAACGATCAGGACTCGACGTGGCAACTGTGCCACCTCAGGTGGCGACTGCGTTGCCGCGACACTCTCCGGTTGAGTGATTTAGTTAGGATACCCTAACTAAATCACTCGGTCATACTGCGCCGCCGCGGACGCGTAGAGACAGATGGCCGCGGCGATTCCCACATTGAGACTCTCGGCGCCGCCGAACATCGGAATGCTTACCACTTGGTCGCACTCCTGTTTGATTAGTTCACTCAAGCCGTGAGCTTCATTTCCAAGCAGCCATAACGTCGGTGAACCCAGGTCTAGATCGTCGGCAGAGAACAACGTGACCTCACCATTGGCGGCAGTACCTCGGACCACGAGGCCGTTGCTCTGAGCGGCGCTGAGTTCAGAAAGCATGTCCTCGACGCGAAACACCGGGACCCGAAAGACCGAGCCCGCGCTAGCGCGCACGCTCTTTGGTCCGAACGGGTCCGCACTCCCCGGGCCAAGAAGCACGGCATCAGCGCCGGCCGCATCCGCAGTTCGCACAACAACGCCGACGTTGCCGGGGTCCTGTGCCTGTTCTAACCCAATGACGAGTTGGGGCCGCGAGCTCCAAAGATTCGAAATCGGTGCCGGCATCCGGGCAACACCCACAAGACCCTGTGGGGTCCTGGTATCACTAAGCCCTGAGATCACCCGATCGTCGACGACCAGCACTTCAACTCCGGCAGCCAGCACCTGGTCAATCAGGTCGGGGAACTTCGCATCGCCGGCTGGGGACACGAACAGCCGTTCTAGCAGATTGGCCCGCAATCCGTATTCCACGGACTGCGGGCCATCAGCTAGAAATAGTTGTTCAGCGTCACGAACGCTGGGTTGGTGAAGCTTGCGAGCTGCCGTGACAACACTAGATGACTTCGAGGCTGAACGGCGAATGCCGCCACCTGTCGGCCGTTGGGTCATTTAGGCAGCCGACGAGTCCGTCACTACTGCGTCACGTGCAACTCCGACCAGCACGGCAAATGCAGCAGGGTCATTCACAGCCATGTCAGCGAGCATGCGACGGTCAACCTCGATCTCGGCTGCGCGTAGACCCTGGATGAATCGGTTGTACGTCATGCCATTGGCGCGCGAGGCAGCGTTGATTCGCTGGATCCACAGGCGACGGAAATCACCCTTGCGCGCACGACGGTCACGGTAGGAGTACACCAATGAGTGCGTGACCTGCTCTTTTGCCTTGCGGTACAGGCGTGAGCGCTGCCCGCGATACCCGCTAGCGCGTTCGAGGGTTGCCCGACGCTTCTTGTGCGCATTGACTGCGCGCTTTACGCGTGCCACTTGCTTCTCCTTGCGTTCGTTGCCTAGCGACGCTGGCCGCTAGGTTGTTATCGACTGACTGACACCAGCCGGAATGGACGGTGGTTGGGATTAGCGCTTGCCCAGCAAACGCTTGACGCGCTTCTCATCGGCTTTGGCCACTGGGGCATCAGCCATCAGGCGGCGGGTGCGCTTGGAGTTCTTAACCTCAAGGAGGTGGCGACGGTTGACCTGTTCGTGGGTTAGCTTGCCCGAACCGGTCGTTTTAAACCGCTTCTTCGAGCCACTGTGCGTCTTCATCTTTGGCATCGGTACTACTCCTACTGATCGGCCGCAGGTACATCTGCGGAAGCTTCAATGTCGCCGAGAACCTCTTCTTCAAGGGTCTTGGCTGCTGTGTCCTTCTCGTGCTTGACGTCTGACTTCTTCCGCAGTGGCGCGATGACCATCACCATGTTGCGTCCGTCCTGCTTGGGAGTGGACTCAACGATGCCGAGATCTGCGACGTCCTCGGCAAGCTTCTGCAGCAGCCGGAAGCCGAGCTCTGGGCGTGATTGCTCACGTCCGCGGAACATGATCGTCACCTTTACCTTGTCGCCCGCCTTCAGGAAGCGTTCGATGTGGCCCTTCTTGGTTCCGTAATCATGGGGATCGATCTTCGGCCGAAGCTTCATCTCTTTGATGATGACGTTGGTTTGATTCCGACGGGTTTCACGCGCCTTCATCGCTGCTTCGTACTTGAACTTGCCGAAGTCCATAAGTTTGCAGACTGGGGGTCGCGAGTTGGGCGCAACTTCCACCAGATCGAGGTCTGCCTCCTGAGCGAGTCGCAGCGCGTCCTCGATGCGGACGATTCCAACTTGCTCACCGGCAGGACCCACGAGTCGCACTTCTGGGACTCTGATCCGCTCGTTGATGCGGGGTTCGACGCTGATGGCGCCTCCTTCTGTCGTCGGTCAATGCTCGTAGAAGCACAGAAACCCGACGCGCCAGAAGCCTTCACCGAGTGAAGTTCAAAGGCGACCTGACGCGACAAAACGCCGGCAGGTGGGATCTCTCCGCTTTCTGAGATGAAAGGGTAGCAGCATGGGCAATGAAGCTGACTCGGCGAGTGATCGAACAAACAGTGCTGCGCGCGATATCGCGGATGTTCCTGCCGTGGAGGTGGTGACAACGGTGGCTGTGCATCTAATGAGTGCGGCGGCAATCAAGTGCGGACTGGCAGAGGACGAGGCCACTGCCAGCCAACAGCAGGATCTTGCGGAGGCTCGCATCTTGATCACGGCGCTCGCCGGTCTCATCAAAGCGAGCGCACCGGACCTCGGGTCGGCTCATGCCGGACCCCTCCGCGATGGCCTCAAGAGCCTGCAGACGGCCTTCCGTGAAGCCTCTGAGGTACCCGATCCACCTGGCCACGGCCCTGGTGAGTGAGGAGCGACTCGCTCGCGCTACGCCTCTGCGGTGCGAACCGCCAATTCCAACCCACGCGGCAGTCGACTTCGGAGGATCTCGCTAGCCGATAGTGCCTGTGCGACCTCCGGCAAGACTGTCTGTGAGTCAAGGTCCGCCGGAGCCAGCAAAGTCAACCTCAGGTCGGCGTCCCCGCGGGGCTCCGACATCTCAAACTGACAGTTGTATCTGCGCGCCAGTGGTGCAACGACATCCATGACTGCGCCTTGAATTTCTGGGTCGGTGATGGGCGAGCCGACCGGATCCCCTGCCGCGATCGCAGTCAGCAGCGGCTTGTCCATGACGAATGTATGTGGACTGCCGATATCGACGATCAGGGCATCGGCGCCCTCGTCGAGTGCCGCGGCGGCCACCATTTGAGCGCGCGCAGCAACTGGACGCGCCTGCTGATCCCACTGCGCCATTGCCGACACCGAGGTAAACGCGAGCAATCCGCGACGGCCGTCCGGAATCTGTACCGAGAC
>DMNR01000237.1:16621-18553 GCA_003452655.1 Actinomycetota bacterium
TTGGCCGCCTGACTGCGGGTACCCAATCCCTCGTGGAAGTCCACCAGAGACGCGACAACCCTTGGATCTGCCGAGCCGTCGTCGTCAGTGAATTCCGACGTGGGAATCGACTTTCCGACGAACCGTTCATCAATCGACATTCACGCCACCTCGATAACGCCTTGCGCGCGCGGCCAATCGACTCGCCTCATCACGCTGCAATAGTTGGTCAAGCTCAACGGAGACCGTGTGCGACAGCCGTTTCAAGAACGACTCCGGCTCTTGGGCGGCATCGGGCATTTCGGGGACAACGACGTCCACGACACCGATCTCGGCCAATTGCCACGCAGCGATGCGTTGGTCGCGCGCCATCTGCGCCGCACGGTCAGCGGTGCGGTAACGAATCACTGACGCACCTTCAAGCGGCAGCGGCGAAACCCATGCGTGGGCGGCCGCCACAACGCGATCTGCAGGCATCAGAGCCAAAGCTCCCCCGCCACATCCCATGCCCAGCAGCACACTGACCGTTGGAACCGGCAGCAGTGTGAGTTCTGCCAGACACTGCGCGATCTGCCCGGCGAGGCCGTTCTGTTCCGCATTGACAGACAGTTCAGCGCCAGGTGTATCCACAACGGTGATCAGCGGCAGACCGAGTTCAACGGCGAGAGAAAAACCACGCCGAGCGGTGCGGAGTGCGGCCGGACCCAATGCGCAGCCATCTTGTTGAGCCGAACGATCCTGTGCCACAACTACCGCCGGGGTCGCGTTCCACTGCGCCAGGTAGAGCGCGATTGCGTCGCTGCGATTGCCCTCGCCATCGCCATGCAGGCGCGTCGAGTGATTCAGACTTGCCGCCAGAAGCGCCTGTGTGGTCGGTCGTTGAGGATCTCGCGTTCGAAGCACACAATCCCACGGGTCTGGATTCCCAACGCGGGCCAGACCCTCGGGGCCGAGATCGTCGACATAAGGTGATCCAACTCTGTCAGTCGGCGAATTCGTCGACAAGCGGAACACGTTGCTCACGCGTTCGCGGAGATGTTCGAGTTCAACGACGCCATCAATGACGCCATGCTCGCAGAGATTGTCAGTTACCTGAATCCCGGCCGGGAAAGTCTCTCCCGACAACATCTCAAACACTCGTGGACCGAGGAAACCTGCAAGTGCCTGCGGCTGGCCAAAAGTCACGGTCCCCAACGAACCCCACGTCGCCATGACCCCGCCGGTCGTCGGATTGCGCAGCCACACAAACAACCCAAGACCGCGAGCCCGCAAGCGCTTCACCGCGGCGGCAACATCGGCCATGAGCACAAAGGCCGCGGTGCCCTCCTGCATTCGGGTACCACCCGAGGAAGGGCTAGCAAACACAGGCAATCCGAGTTCCCGCGCGCGATCAAAAGCCGCAATCACGAGTTGGCATGCGTCCGTCCCAACGGACCCGGCAAGAAAGGCGAAGTCACTGACGATGATCGCGACGGGGATCCCGTCGATGGTGGCTTGTCCCACCACGACAGCTTCGGCCGAACCCGATCTGTCGCGAGCGTCGGCCAACTCCTGCTCGTATTCCTCGCCAAAGGTACCTGCGTGTCCGGCCACACTGAGCTCAGCAGCTGTCCAAGCCTGGAAGCTGTTGGTATCCGTGAGGGCATCGAGCAACGCAGTCACGCAAACATGTGCCACAGGCGGCACGCTAGCGTGCCAAGTAATGAGCACATCGAACCCGGGGCAGTTGCGCAAGGCCGGGGCACGGCGCGAGATTGCACCAGATCTCCCGATACCGACAGTTCCCGTGGCGTTGTTGGTCGCGAGTCAAGAACGAACTCTGACGGGCACTCGGCGCGACGACGAGCGGGTCCCGCGGAACTTCGCCCGCATTGGTCAGTTCGGAGAGTTAGCCAAACTTGAGATTCTGCGCGCTGGTCACCTCATGATGTTTGATGATCCCGGTGCGGTGGC
>DMNR01000237.1:18625-18974 GCA_003452655.1 Actinomycetota bacterium
AAGGACTTCGAGCCGCCATTCGCCATCATCGACCTCGGCGCATTCGACGCCAACCGTCGCGACGTCGCCCGCCGGGCTGGCGGAACGCGAATCCGAGTCGCGAGCAAATCCTTGCGCGCCCGCTGGGCAATCAACGAAGTGCTTCGCCATTCGCAATTCTCCGGAGTCCTCGGCTTCACCCTGCCCGAGGCTCTCTGGCTCGCCGAGGGATCCGCCGGAGTTGCGCCAATCACCGACGTCGTCGTGGGGTACCCCACGGTCGACCGCCATGCACTGCGTCGACTGGCACACAATCCGGAACTGGCCGCTCGAATCACACTGATGGTCGACGACGTGGCACATCTTGCGC
>DMNR01000028.1:0-2063 GCA_003452655.1 Actinomycetota bacterium
CACCGCGACTGGGGAATACGTACCCTCCGCGCAAGTCTTGGTTCGCAAGAAGCCCCTGAACAACTCGATGGGCTTCTGGGTGGCTACTCCCCTGGTAACGGCCGACAAGACCGTAATCGTGGTGAATCGTGGCTGGATCAAGGCCGATTCAGACGCCAAGTCTTCGCCGAGCGTCCCTCCCCCGCCGAGCGGCCAGGTCACCGTTGAGGGAAGCCTCCAAGCTTCCGTTCCGGGCCCGGCAACGCGGCCGGCTGACATCCCGATCGGACAAGTTACCTCACTCGACGTCGCAAGCATTGGGACCGCTGCTGGCGCGACTGTGTTGCCCGGCTACATCAACCTCGCGGAATCAACCCCGCCGCAGGGCGGTCTGACACCAATTCCACCCCCGGAAATTTCCGAAGGTTCCCATCTTTCGTACTCGCTGCAGTGGATCGCCTTCGCCGTGATGTTCCTCGTCGGGCTCGTTCTGCTCGTGCGTCGTGAGTTCCAGATGCAGAAGCGTGAGAGGGAGGTCGCTGGCGGCGAAGGTCCAGACGTTCGCGAACCTGCCGACCAAGACGCTCAGCCGGGCGAATCGGCGCGGCTCCCGCAAGACTCACGCCAGTAAGTCCCGGCACGATGAGTGCATGACATTCGGGCTGCACGACCGCGTCTTCATCGTGACTGCCGGTTCCCGAGGCCTGGGATTCGCTGGGGCGAAGCTCCTAGTGCACGAAGGCGCAAAGGTTGTCATTGCGGCGCGAGATGAACAGGCGCTGGCGGAGGCAGTTCGCGAGCTTGGTGGCCACGACGTAGCTGTTGGCCTAGCATCGGACCTGACCGATCCAGCCACGGCCGAACTCCTCACGGCAGCCTCGATTGCGCGCTTTGGACGCCTTGATGGCTGCCTCATCAGCTCCGGCGGCCCACCCGCCGGAGGCATTCAAGGTGCCACCGAGGACGAGTGGCGAACGGCGTTCGAATCCGTCTTCCTCGGCCCGTTGCGAGTCGCGAAGGCGGCCGCAGCGGCGATGGACCAAAACCAGGCCGATCAAGCTGGGGTTGGCGGCTCGATTGTCTTTGTGCTGTCCACCTCTGTGCGACTACCGCTGCCGGGCATGGCGATCTCGAATGGTTTGCGGCCCGGCCTCGCAACTGCGGTCAAGGAGCTCGCGGACTCCTACGGACCACGCGGCATCCGCGTTAACGGCATCATGCCGGGGCGAATCGCGACCGATCGGGTATTCGCGCTCGATGCGCGCAATGGCAGCCCAGAGCGCACCCGAATCAAGAACGAGGCGATCATTCCGCTTGGTCGCTACGGCGAGCCGGAGGAATTCGCCTCAGTCGCGGCATTCTTACTCTCGCCGCTTGCGTCGTACGTCACTGGCTCACTAATCGCAGTCGACGGCGGGTCAACTCGCGCTGTCTGAAGCCGACACGAGGCCATCGACCGATCGCACATCACCTTCAGCAAACTGCGTTCGGTACAAGTCCGAGTACAAACCACCGGCCGCCAGCAGTTCCGTGTGCGTTCCGCGCTGAACGACCGTCCCCTTGTTAATCACCAGAATCTCGTCTGCCTCACGCACGGTGGATAGTCGGTGCGCAACCACCACTGATGTCCGACCCTGCAATGCGGTAGCCAAGGCTCGTTGGACAGCTGCTTCGCTCTCACTATCCAAGTGCGCTGTCGCCTCGTCCAGCACCACCACGCTTGGCGCTTTGAGTAGGAGGCGAGCAATTGCAATTCGCTGCTTTTCACCACCGGACAAACGATGACCACGATCACCCACAACCGTGTCGAGGCCATCTGGAAGAGACCTGATCAAATCACCAATGTTGGCGTCATCGCAGGCCTTCCAGATCTGTTCTTCGGTTGCCTCAGGCTTCGCGTACTTCAGATTTGACCGGATCGTGTCGTGGAACATGTGGGCATCCTGCGTGACCGCTCCAACGGTGGCGTGCAAGGACTCCAGAGTCGCATCCCGAACATCCATTCCGGCGACGCTCACAGAGCCATTCGTGGTGTCGTAGAGGCGTGCGATCAACTGAGTGATCGTCGTCTTTCCAGCACCACT
>DMNR01000028.1:2133-3088 GCA_003452655.1 Actinomycetota bacterium
GTCATGACGTCCACCCGCACGTTCGACAGCGATGTCAGCGGTCCATAAAGCTGGGCAAGGAGCCCGGCGAGCGCGAGCAATGTTCCTAACGTCATGGCGCCGCGGATCACCGCGTTGCCACCGAAGCCGTAGACCATTGCGGTTGCCAACGCCGCCACCAGGGTTAACGCGGCGAAGAAGTATCTGTTCGCCATCGCGATCCGGACTCCAATGTCTCGAACGCGTCCGGACTTGTCGCTAAACGATGCATCCTCGTCCGCTGGTCGACCGAACAACTTCACAAGGAGCGCACCTGACACGTTGAATCGTTCCGTCATTTGTGTACTCATGTCCGCGTTCAATTGCATCTGTTCGCGAGTCAACGACTGCAATCTGCGACCCATCCACTTGGCTGGGAGGATGAAGATCGGCAGGAGGATCAAGGCACCCACCGTGATGGGCCAGGACAACACCAGCATGGCAATCAGGACCGTGACCAGGCTGATCACGTTTCCGAGCACGCCCGACATCGTCGAGGTGAATGCTTGTTGAGCGCCGATCACGTCGTTGTTCAATCGTGACACCAGCGCACCGGTCTGCGCTCTCGTGAAGAATGCAATCGGCTGACGCTGGACATGTCCAAAGACAGCCGTTCGCAGATCGAAGATCAGCCCCTCACCGATCCGGGACGACCAATATCGCCCAACAAGGCCGAGTATGGCATCGAGCAGGGCGACCACGACGAGCAAGATTGCACACCACGTCACCACGGCGGCATCGCCGGGCGTAATTCCTTGATCGACGATTCGTTTGAACAGCAGTGGCTGAGCAACAACCAAAAGAGCATCGAGGACAAGCGTGACGATGAAGAACGAGATGATCAGCTTGTAAGGCGTGGCATAGCTGAGAATTCGTCGGACGGTGCCGGGCGCGAGCTTCTTTTCTTTGACGGAGGGGTCACGTGTGTAGGAGCGCA
>DMNR01000025.1:0-16593 GCA_003452655.1 Actinomycetota bacterium
CCCACGGAACATGTTGGCCAGTTCAGTCACCGATCCGGTGTCCCAGTCACCAAGGTCAGCGTTGAATTGAGTCGCTCCCCCGAACATATATCCCATGACCGTAACGTCCGCAGTATCCCAGCCACTGAGGTCGGCGTTGAACGACGATGCGTCGCGGAACATCGCGTTCATGCGCTGCGCGCTCGAGGTATCCCACGTGCTTAGACCATCCCCGGTGAACGCCGATGCCTTGCGGAACATGTTGCCCATGTCCGTCATATTCGAGGTATTCCAGCCGCCATCTGTCGTTGTCAGTGGCTGGTTGAACGACGATGGCGCCTCAACGTCGTATGCGTCGAACATCTCAGCGACGTCCGTCACCGCCAACGTGTTCCAATTCGAGATATTTGCGTTGAACGACGTTGCTTCCCTGAAGGTTCGCGCCAGCGACGTCGTCCCGGTCAGGTCAGGCGCATCAGTTGCGGTCGCGTTGAAATTCGCCGCGCCGTAGAAATAGTCGCCGCCGTTGCCAAAGTTCAACGACCCCCAGTTCGATACATCAAGCAGCTTCAACCTGTCGCCACCTTCATCGATTGTGCCGAACCGGAATCCCTTCATCGTCCCCACAATCGTCACCGTGTACGTGCCCGCAGTCGTGTACGTGTGCGTGCCACCGGCCGCGTTTGTCACCGCAGACGACGAACCGTCACCCCAATACGCGGTGAAGTTGTAGGAATTCGTCACACCACCGAACGTGCCATCGGCCAACGGCAACACGACAGTGTCTGCCGCAGAACCGTCGTTATCTGTCTTCCACGTCGAAACGAAGACGCTGGCGCTCGGAGTGACCTCGTTGGAGATTGCCGACACATCGGAGATCCCGACATCATTAATTGCCGACACTTTAAACGTGTACTGCGTGTCGTTAACCAACCCCGACACGGTGTACGACGTGGCCGCGGACCCAGTGTCCGCGTTTACGATGCTGCAGAGGATTCCTGATTCGTCGCACTGCTCAATCTTGTAGCCCGTGATCGCCGATCCACCGTCGGACACAGGGACATTCCAGAAGACGGTTGCCGATGAATTTCCCGGCGATGGTGCAAGCATCGTGGGGACCCCGGGCACCCCCGCCACTGCGAAGGTTTGTTGGACCTGGGGAGCCGCCGCCCAGCTGGAATCACCAGCTTGATTCCCGTTGATCACACACGTTCCAGCACCGACGAAGGAGACAACGTTCGACCCATCGATACTGCACACCGCGCTCGCGGAAGCATCGACCGTGAAGACCGGCGTCAACCCCGACGACGCCGTCCCAGTCACCAGGTACGTCGCCCCACCGACCTCCGCCGATGACGGCGCCGAGGACGTGAATGTCACCTCCTGCGTGGGATTTGGCGTCGCAGAAACACTGGTCGACGCCGATCCGATCGCGGTCGCCGAAACGTACGCACGGACCTGAACCGCGTACGCCGTGCCGTTGACCAGATCCGTGGTTCCGTCTGTCGAAAGCTTGGTGATTGTCAGGGGTGACGCTGTGGTCCCCGAGTCTGTGCGGTCACGCCAAGTCGTTCCACCGTCAGTTGAGTACTGGAAATTGGTCACCGTTTGACCGTTGTCCGCACCCGCAGTGAACGCCACGGTAAGTTGTCGGCTCGACGCCGTAATCGATCCGATGGTGGGCGCACTCGGCATCGCTGTGAAGGAGACACTGCCATTTGTTCCAACGCCTCCCGTACCCCCTGGTTTGGGACCGGCAGTACCCCCCGCCGAAGATCCAGAGTAAGTGGTGGAATACGCGCCCGTTGAACCCTTGCTTCCGCCAGCGCCCCCGCCGTTGCCCCCTTGAAATAACGTTCCGCCGCTCCCGCCGCCGTAACCCGCACCGCCGGCTCCGCCCCCTGAACTGGCGTTAGAGGTGGCACCTGATCCTGCTCCGCCCCCTCCAGTTACACCATCTGCACCGGCAGTCTGAGTACCCGGAGCGGTGGGCTTCGCACCCCCGGTTCCGTTGGCTCCTCCCACGCCGGCCGCCGTCGCGTTACCCGTCCCGTTATTTCCTGCGCCATCTGAGCCCCCGGCATTGCCTCCTGTGCGGCCGCTCTTGGCCGCTGTAGTAGTTGCAGGGTCCTGCGTTGCAGCACCGCCTCCGCCCCCACCGCCGGCGACGATTTCAACTCCCGTTCCGGAAATAGCGGTCGAGCCTCCGCCCCCACCACCACCATTCCAAGTACCGGCTTCACTGCTACCGCCCACTCCGCCACCGCTACCACCGACGCCAGCGATACCCCTTCCACCGCCGCCACCGCCACCGCCAATCTTGACTGTCAATACATCGCCGGGCACCACAGCTTGCCTGGTCAATACCCGGCCACCAGTTCCGCCAGCGCCACCGACGGTAGTCATGTAATCGGAGCCACCCGATCCACCGCCGCCACCACCACCATCGGCGATGATCTTCATACTGGTCACACCGTCCGGTACGACGCAGTATTGCGTCGAGGCGCTGTAGGAGATCGTTCCCTTACAGGACATGTTCGGGGTGGCCGTCGAATTCGCTGACTCTGCGCCCGCTCCTGCACCAGTCACTGCTCGAAGTTTCACCTGGTACGCCGTGTTGTTGACTAGCGCTGGTGTACCAGATATCGATTGAGTTGTGATCACGAGCGGACTTGTCGTTGACGACGGGGACATCGCGACGAAGGTCGTCCCGTTGTCAGTGGAGTACTCGTAGTTGGTAATCGCGTGGCCGCCATCGGATGTCGGCGCGGTAAATGCAATCGACAGCGATCCATTGCCAGGCGTGATGCCGGTGATCGTCGGCGCTAGCGCGCTGTCTAACGCAACAACACCAGCGGATACTCCTGAGTATCCGCTGGTGCCAGAGCCATTAGTGGCCGCCACCTGAAACGTGTACGTATGGCCGGTCGTGAGCCCAGTGACAGCGCACGAGGTTGCTGCTGCGGACAGCGCCGCGCATGCCCCCGACACCGTGGTCATCGGCCCGCCGTCGTCAGAGGCCTGAACGGTGTACCCCGAAATCGGCGATGCCCCTTGCGCACCGTTGGTCCAGTTCACGATTAGTTGATTGCCACCGGTCACGGTCGTTGTTCCGATGGTCGGGGCAGCAGGGTTCGCGTCCGTTGGTGTAGCGGAGGATGCCTCGCTGACCGTCTGCACTCCATCAGATGTGGAAGCCACGACCGTAAAGCTGTAGCTCTGTCCCGCAGTTAGCCCGGAAACCGTCGCAGGTGAACCAGTAGCTCCATCAACAGCTGCCCCATCTCGGTAGACCTGGTACGTAACGACTCCGACGCCATCTGGTTGCGTCGGCTCCGTCCAGCTGATCTCGGCAGAGCCAGGGCCAGGCGTGGCACTTGTGATGACCGGGGCTTCCAAAGCAGTGATGACCGCCGAGCCAGCGACGCCTTCAGCTCCATTTGTGCCACCGTTCGCCGCTGGCGAGTACGTGCTGCCGTCTGGTCCTAGTGATCCTCCCGCGCCGCCACCGCCGCTTGGGCCGCCACCGCCGCCACCGCCCCAGCCCGCGCCGCCTCCACCGCGACCATCGGTACCGGTGACACCGCCCGCGCCACCACCGTTACCGCCCGCACTCGCATTTGCGCCGCCTGGACCACCCGCACCAGTTCCGCTTCCACCGCCACCGCCGCCGTTGGTTCCTGCAGCTCCGGCGCCGTCTGTACCGCTGCCGCCGTTGCCACCTGTGTCGCCCGAGCCGCCGCCGACGCCACCGTTTCCGTCAGAACCTCCGGCCCCACCACTGTCGCTACCCGAACCACCAGCAGCTACCGAACCTTGACAACCCTGCCCCGCGGTGCCTGCAAATCCTGCGCCTCCGCCGCCACCGGCGATGACCTTGAACGTCCCGCTCTCAGCAATGTTGGTCGACCCACCTCCGCCACCGCTGGCTCCTCCCGAGGGTCCGGTTCCGCCTCCGCCACCGCCGATGGAAACGCTGAGTTCCGTACCTGGCGTTACTCCCACCGCAGCGTCAACTACACAGGCACCCCCACCACCGACGGACTGAAATGCTCCACCGCCACCTCCGGTCGCCACAACTTTGACGGTCTGGGCACCTGTGGGAACGGTGTAGGTACCTGATACGGCGAATGTCCGGGGGTTGCTACCGCCTACCGGAGTCGCCGCCACGGAGGGCTCGGAAGCGGGTCCTGAACCGTGGTCACTGGTGGCGGCGATCTTGAAGGTGTATTCCGTTCCGTTCGTCAATCCTTCAACGGTGCAGTCCGTTGTTTCAGCTGCAACGGTTGTGCAAGACCCGGCTGTCACAGCTGCGTACTCGCCACCGCCCGCACTCTGGGTCACCGCATAGCCAGTAAGTGTCGTCAAGGAATTCACCGATGGTGCAGTCCAGCTCAGTCCGACTTGGGCGTTACCTGCCGTCGCGCCAGTGATCGTCGGCTGACCCGGAGCTAGGTCGACAAAGGCGCGTATCGGGCGCACGCGGTCGGTGGTATTTTTCGTTTCCGGAGCCGTGTCAGCACCGAAACCGCTCCACGCCTCAGTGTCGTTCTCCTGCGCTGACGACCAGTACGTACTGTTTTCCAATGCCCCAACGGCGCTGTCGTTTAGCGCGAGCAGCTCACCGGGTGAAGGAAGGAACCAATCCTCCTGATCTCCTCCGCGGTAGTTCTTCGCTTCCCAAGCTGCCGGGGCTTGTCCGGATCCTGGACACGCAAAGACGATCGATTCGGTGTTCGCATACCCATACCCGAGATCTTGGGATGTACCTGGGACATCAGAGATCTCACATTCGTTAGCACCCCACGCCAACACCGGATCGCTACTGCCATGCCAGTCGCTCGGCGCGACCTCCAGATAACGCCCCCAGTCTTGGTTGCTACCGGCATTGTAAAAAACGGTGCCGCCGCCAGGTCCGGTATCGCCGACAACGCACGGACCGCCGCCCTCACAGAACGTCCCCCGCGCCGCAATAGTCACTGGCGCTGCCGCACTTGACCAGGAGGTACCGCCCGCCTCTGTCGCAACGACGGTGAACGAGTAGGTCGCGCCGTAGTCGAGGCCGGTGATCGTCGCCGGAGACGTCGGGCTACCGGGAACCTCGACGCCGTTGTTGTAGAGCTTGTAAGTCGTGGCTCCGATGCCGTCGGGCTGACCCTCAGGCTCCGTCCATGTAACCGTGGCTTGTTGCTTGCCGCCAGTTACCGCAGTGATGGTCGGCGAATTCAACGCAGTGATCGTGACCGAACCGGATGCACCGTTGCCTTCAACAGTCCCACCTAAGCCGACTCCGCTGGTCGCAACCGAAACGTTCGTTTGGTTAGTTGCATGTGATCCAGAGAAACTGCCACCGGCTCCTCCGCCGCCACCACCGAGTTCCATCTGGCCTGGCGAGTAACTTCCGCCGCCACCGCCGCCGTAGCCGGCACCACCACCGCCAGCTCCGACGGTTCCTTCCTCGCCATTGGACGGCGCTGCGTTCCCGCCTTGTCCATTGAAGCCGTCGAGGCCCGCATCCGAGATTCCGGCTACGCCGACGCCACCATTGACGACATCATTCGGGTTGGCCTGCGCGTCGATCGAGGCGCAGTCGGTGGATGCACCCCCACCGAAGACGTTGGTCGGGCTCACACCCTCCGACTGAGTGCCGTTGGCGCCTTGCCAGCGACACCCGCCATCTCGCGTACCAGACCCGGCGTCGCCGCCACTGCCTGCCTGACTCGAGTGTGGCTGACCGTCATTCTGTACCCCGGGAGCACCGCCTCCTCCTCCGCCGCCGCCAGCGATGACGACTAGTCCGCCCGAACCGTTGTCGTAACCGGCTCCGGTGACCGCCGTGGAACCTCCGCCTCCACCGCCCATGGCATCGCCAGACCAGCCCTGCCCCTCTTGCCCTCGCGAACCGCCACCGCCCGATGCCAGACCAGCCCCACCTACGCCGGGGCCCCCGGTACCGCCAGCGGTCCCACCGGTGCCGACCTTGACGTCCAAAGATGCACCTGGAGTCACGGCGTAGGCCGTCTCGACAATTGCACCTGCACCGCCCGCCCCACCATCCGGAGGTGCCGCGCTCGAGCCGCCGCCACCACCCGCACCGGTCGCGACGATTTTGATTGCCGTCACGCCGTCAGGAACCGTGTAGGTGCCATCGCTGGTGAAGGTTTCCGGGTTGTCTCCGGGGTCCGCCGATGCCGACGTTGGAGCCGCGACCGACAGCCCTCCGGCCAATAGAGCAACCACCGAGGCCACGATTAACTTCCGTGGGTGAAGGCGACTGAAACCAGGAGTCCTGTTCGGGGAGCGGCGCATCACGGAAGGACGGGAGACAGGCATGCGCCACCTATCCAATCCAGTCATGGCCAACTGAGCATCTCGTCCTGCAAATTTAGGCGTACCTATGCGCTATTGCTCGGTACAAGTCCCGACGTCCCTCTTCCCCACACCGAGTTACCCCCATTTGGGCTAACGGGATATGAGGACGCACATAAGAGCGGCGAAATTCATCCGTGCCCTGACCGGCAGAAGCGTGAAGACGACACTCGAACATATGTACGAATCTGCCACGAAAACGGACTAGGATGTCGCCATGGCCGACGCAGAACAGTCCGACTTCGGACTCACCACAGCTGATGGCGCGTCCCCGTCAGCGGTGATTGCCGCGGCCCTCGTTGACGCTCCGAGCGCGGGAACCCTCGGCGCTCTCGGCTCGCTCGACCCGCTGAGTCTTCCCGCTGGACTTCAAGTTGACCTCCTGGTCGCCCTTGATCGGCACGCATCTTGGGTATCGGCACTTCGACTCCGAGCATTAGCGGCAGTCGTAGGTGAGGAACCGACTGATGAGTTCATCGAGGACCCGTTCATGGTCGTTGATCCCGTTCGAGAGGAGGTCTCGACTGCCCTGCGCGTCTCCAACTTCGCCGCCGACCAATCCATCGCCCTCACTAGAAATCTCCAATCCAAGCTTCGCCGCACTGAGGAACTGCTCGCAGCGGGAGAGATTAGCTACGCCCACGCAGCGGCGATATCCGACGAGTGTGGCCGACTTTCAATATCGGAAGCGGCGCAAGTCGAACAGGTCGTTCTCAAATGCGCAGCTTCAAAGACACCTGGCCAGTTGCGCCGCCACGCCAGGCGCGTTGCCGCGCGGATCGCGCCGCTGCCAATCGCTGACGAAGTGGAGGCTGAGTTCGCCAAGCGTGAGGTCCGGATGTTCTCCGACGGGGGCGTCATGGCCACGATCGAAGCCGTGTTGCCCGCACCAGACGCAATCGCCGTATGGAATGCCCTCACCGCTTGCGGGCTGGCAGACACTCATCCTCACGACGCGCGGACGTTGGCACACAAACGAGCAGACGCACTCACCGCCTGGGCGCATCGCGCAGCCGAGGATCCGAAGCTGCCGACTCACCATGGTCGCAAGCGTCTTGAGACCCAAGTTGTCGTAGATCTGCCGACCTTGCTCTGCCTCGCGAACCACCCCGGTGAACTCGTTGGGTTCGGCCCAATTCCGTCCAGCCTCGCGCGACAACTTGCTGCCGACTCGAAGTGGCGACGACTCGTCACAGACCCAGCAACTGGACACCTGCTCGACTTCGGTCGCCGCACCTACGTTCCACCGATGGCGCTTCGCGAGTACATCGTCGCCCGAGATCGGACCTGCAGATTCCCAGGCTGTTCACAGCCCGCGTTCCGGACGGATCTTGATCACACAGTCGCGTTTACCGAGGAAGCGTCCGGCGGTTCCACCGCAGCAGCCAATCTTCATTGCTTATGTCGGCGCCACCACAAACTCAAGACCCATCACTCGTGGCAAGTCGTGGCCGACGCTGGGCCGGGTGACTGCTTGACCTGGACGAGCCCCCGCGGCAAGACGTACAAATCGCATCCGCCGTCCCAACTGGAACAGCCCCCTGAACCGTCCCAACTGGAACAGCCCCCTGAACTAGCGAGTCCACCTCAGCCAGACGCGCTACCCGTCGCGGGCTCGACGGACCTCGAGCGTGAACTCCGCGAGCTACTCACTCATGCCTGAACCGGCCGTCTGGCTCGGACTTTCTGTCTGCTCTCGATCTGCGCGATGATGCGTCAGAGCGCAATTCCGGTCAGGACCAACACGCGCTCTTCCGTGAAGTCACGCATCGCCGATCGCAGACCCTCGCGCCCAGTTCCGCTGTCCTTCACTCCTCCGTACGGCATCTGATCCGCCCGGAAGCTGGGAACATCCCCCACGATCACTCCGCCGACTTCAAGGTCACGCTGGGCCCTAAACGCGACCTGGATGTTGTGAGTGAACACGCCGCACTGCAGACCGAACCGAGAACTGTTCACGATCTCGAATGCCTCCTCAACCATGCGGAAAGTTCGAATCCCCAGCACCGGACCGAATGCTTCGTTGTGACCAAGCGAAGTGGCTTCCGGAATCTCGCGAAGCACTGTCGGTTCCACGTACGTTCCCTCGCGACGCCCGCCACAGAGCAATTGCGCACCGGAGGAGACCGCTTCCTGGATCCACGCCTCTAGGCGCTGCGCGGAACTCTCATCGATCACGGGGCCCACCGAATCACCCGGTTGTGCAGCGGAACCTCCGCCCAGAGCCCGAACCTCCGCAACAACCATCGGGATGAGCCGATCGGCCAAGTCCTCGGCGACGAGCAAGCGCTGAACGCTGATGCAGGATTGGCCTGCCTGGTACATCGAGAACGTCGCAACCCGTTTCGCAACCCACGCTAGGTCGGCGTCGCTCTTGAAGTCATCACACACGATCGCCGCGGCGTCGCCACCTAATTCCAAGATCACCTTCTTCCTCGGTGCGCGCGCGGCCAAGTCGAACCCAACAACATCTGACCCTGTGAAACTGACGATTGGCAGGCGCGGATCATCAACGAGGGCCAGGGTCAGTTCGACGCCCACCGGCAACACACTCACAGCACCCGCAGGCAGGTCAGTCTCGGAGAGAATCTCACCGAGCAGCAAGGCAGACAATGGCGTGCGCGGCGATGGCTTGACGACAACTGGTGAACCCACGGCGATCGCCGGAGCGACTTTGTGCGCCACCAGGTTGAGCGGGAAGTTGAACGGGGCAATCCCGAGCACGGGACCAATCGGGAAGCGACGAATAATCGCAGCTCGCCCCGACATCGCAGGGTCCGTATCCAGGCGTTGCACTTCACCACCAAAACGACGTGCTTCTTCGGCAGCCCACCGAAACGTCGACTGCGCGCGCGTGACCTCAGCCCGCGCCCAAATCGCGGGTTTGCCATTCTCCGCAGTGATCAGTTCAGCAACCTCATCGAATCGTCGACCTAACTGCACCACCACGTGGTCGAGAGCCGCCGCTCGGTCGGCAGCAGACAGGGCACGGCACTCAGCCGCCGCTTCGGCAGCAGCCGCCGCGGCAAGTCCCACATGTTCGGGCCCCGGAACCACATAGTGGGCGATCAGCTCGCCACTGCCCGGATGCCGGACCTCGGCAAACTCGCCATCGTCTACCCGCCGACCTGCTAACCAGAATCCTGCTGACATGTCTCACATCCTGCCGCACTGAAGATGCTCATACGGGGTTAGTCGATGGGCCGATGAAGAACGCCGCGGCAGATGGCTTATGGTTTATATGAATTCATCAACTCATTGAGGACGTCCATGACCCTAGGTTCACTCGGTGTCGACCGCCCGCTGTATGAGATCAAAGCCGAACTCTTCAAGGCACTCGGCCACCCCGCCAGAATTCGCATCCTCGAACTGCTCGCGGCAGACGAAGTTCCCGTCTCCAGCCTTCTGACGGACACCGGCATGGAGCCATCCCACCTATCGCAACACCTAGCTGTCCTGCGTCGCGCCGGCGTCGTCGCGAGTCGGCGCGAGGGCAACGCGGTCTACTACCGAACGGCGCATCCGTCGGTCGAAACCATGCTCGCCGCGGCCCGCGAATTCCTCGTCGACGCACTCTCACGCACCCACTCCACACTGACTGCACTTCAGGTGGCGACTACGAAATGAGCGCCGCGGGTGACCAGTCGTTGGATGATCGAGTTGTCCCTCGTGACAACTGGCTCACGAGCACCTGGCAATTCCTGAAGGCTTTCCTCCCCACCCGCACTGACTACCAAGACCTACCTCGCACCTGGCGTCGCGATCTACTCGCTGGCGTCACGGTCGCCGTCGTTGCTCTTCCCCTCGCCCTGGCATTCGGCGTGGCTTCCGGCATGGGCGCAACAGCCGGACTCGTCACCGCTGTGATCGCCGGTGCAATTGCCGGGGTGTTCGGTGGCTCCAACTTCCAGGTCTCTGGCCCTACGGGCGCAATGGCCGTCGTTCTCGTACCGCTGGTCGCCAGCCACGGCCAGTCGGCGGCCGTCACGGTGGCCATCATCGCCGGGGTGCTGGTGATGACCATGGGCCTGACCGGACTCGGACGCCTCGTCACTCTGATCCCGTGGCCAGTGATCGAAGGTTTCACTGTCGGAATTGCCTTGATCATTGCCCTGCAACAAGTTCCTCATGCGCTGGGCGTGACTGGTACGACGTCAGACAACACGGCGGTAAACGCAGTCCAGTCGCTCGGCCACTTGACCTCACGTGCAGTTCCGGAGCTGATCATCGCCGCGACGACAATCATCCTGATCCTGCTCCTCAATCGGATTCGAAAGACGCTGCCCGCCTCCCTGATCGCAATCGGCGCAGTCACGCTCGTTGTGTGGCTCGCGGGCGTCTCGGTCTCGACTGTCGGTGCTATTCCCAATCACCTACCAAGCCCCTCCCTGCCCGATCTAAGCCCGAGCACCGTGCAGACCCTATTCGGATCGGCACTCGCCGTTGCAGTGCTTGCCGCCATCGAAAGCCTGCTGTCAGCAAAGGTCGCGGACGGAATGACCGACTCCACACCCACAAAGCCCAACCGAGAGCTCTTCGGCCAAGGACTCGCGAACATCGGGTCCGGCCTGTTCGGGGGAATGCCGGCAACGGGCGCGATCGCACGAAGCGCCGTCAACGTTCGCGCGGGCGCGACCTCACGCGTTTCAGCTATCACCCACTCGGTGGTTCTCCTGCTGATCATGCTGACTGCCGCAAGCCTCGTGGCGACTATCCCCCTAGCTGCCCTTGGCGGCGTCCTGTTGGTGACCGCGTACCGGATGATCGAGCCCAGAACAGTCCGCACGATCTTCAAGTCGAGCCGAGGTGATCGCGTCATCTTTGTGCTGACGGCTGCAGCAACGATCGCTTTCGACTTGATCGTCGCGGTCGAGATTGGCGTCGTGCTTGCCTGCATCATGGCGCTCGTCACTGTCTCGCGCTCAAGCGGTGCTACCCAGGAAGCCCTCCCCGATCTCACCGACCACATCGACAGCGAAACCGAACATCAACTGCTTCGCGAACACATTGCCGTCTACCGCATCGACGGCTCGATGTTCTTCGGTGCCGCTCAGCGGTTCCTTGACCAACTCACTGCCGTCACAGATGTCCGCGTCATCATCTTGCGAATGAGTGGAATCCGCATGATCGACGCAACGGGCGCCCACGCCCTCAGCGAGGTCGTGAATGACCTCGCCGCTCAGCACATCACTGTGATCTTCAAGGGCCTCACCCCCGAGTACGAGCAACTACTCGCAGCTCATGGCGTTCCCCTTGACGGGCTTGATCATCGCCACAGCTATGCAACTCTCGACGACGCCATCGATCACGCCCGAGTACACATCCTGGAGCCGGCAACCTAAGTCCGCTGACTGGCTACGCAGTACTCGCCGCAAGCTGGCCGCAAGCGCCATCAATCTCACGCCCACGGGTATCGCGAACAGTGACCGCGACCCCATGCCGTTCAAGGGTCCTGACGAACTCATCTTCAGACTCTGGCCGAGAAGCCGTCCACTTCGACCCAGGCGTCGGATTGAGCGGAATGAGGTTCACATGAACAAGCTTGCTCTTCAGCAACCGACCTAACATCTCCGCGCGCTCCCGCTGATCATTGATGTCCTTGATCAATGCATATTCGATCGAAACTCGACGTTTCGTCTTTCGCGCGTACTCCCAAGCCGCGTCCAACACCTCAGCTACGGGCCAGCGATTATTGACAGGAACGAGTTCATTGCGAAGCTCGTCATCGGGTGCGTGCAACGAGACCGCCAAGGTGAACGCGAGGCCCTCATCCGCGAGTTGCCTGATTCGCGGAACGAGGCCAACTGTCGAGACTGTGATCCCCCGCGCCGACATTCCCAGTCCGTCAGGAGCTGGCGATGTCAACATGCGCAACGCCTTGATCACCCGGTTGTAGTTGGCCAAGGGCTCACCCATACCCATCAACACCACATTGGAGACTCGCCCAACACCCCCGGGGACCTCGCCGCGCGCCAGCATCCGCGAACCGGCCAGCACCTGCTCAACGATCTCCGCAGTGGAGAGGTTCCGCGTCAACCCAGCTTGACCGGTCGCGCAGAACGGACAGTTCATGCCACAGCCGGCCTGGCTTGAGACACACATAGTGACGCGATTCGGGTACCGCATCAACACACTTTCAACCAGCGAACCGTCATGCAGTCGCCACACCTGTTTGACGGTCGTGCCGCCATCACAACTCAAGGTGCGGATTGGATCCAACAATGGCGGAAGCAGGGCTTCCTCAATCTTGGCGCGGGCGTCTCCCGTCAGATCCGACCACGTCGATGGATCATCGTTAAGACGACCAAACCACTGACGGGACAATTGATCAGCACGAAATCCAGGGACTCCCAGCGCAATAACCGCCGCCTTGCGCTCTTCAAGAGTGAGATCACTGATGTGCTGCGGAGGCAGCGCACCGGCCTTCTTGGCGGCACGCTCGACAAATGTGCCGCGGGTAGGCGTCGGCAGGTCCTGGGAACTCATTGGTTGAGAATCTCACACCAGTCGATACCCAAGGCCCGGCTCGGTCAGCAAATGGACAGGGCGCCCGGGCTCGGGCTCCAACTTTCTGCGCAGCGCCGCCATGTGAACACGCAAGTAGTGCCCCTGCCCCTCATAGCCTGGTCCCCACACATCAGCCAACAATTGGCGTTGAGTCACAAGCTTCCCGTAGTTGGCCGCGAGTACATCGAGGATGTGCCATTCAGTCGGCGTGAGCCGAACCTGCTCCGATCCGCGGGTCACCTTCGCCGAACTTCGATCGATCTCAAAAGCGCTGGTCGTAACGATTGGGTCCGCCACAGCCTCGCCGCGCATCTGCGCCCTCCGCGTCGCGGCACGAACCCGCGCGACAAGTTCCGCCATGTCGAATGGTTTCGTCACGTAGTCATCCGCACCATGTTCGAGAGCTCTGACCTTCTCCTCGCTGGTGCTACGCGCAGATAGCACCAGGATTGGGATACCACTCCAGCCTCTGATCCCATCAAGTACTTCGATGCCATCCATGTCGGGCAACCCGAGATCAAGGATGACCAGATCAGGCTTCGAACGTGCCACCTTCTCAAGCGCCGCTCGACCGGTTGCCGCCGCTTCAACGTGGTAGTCACGGGCACGCAGGTTGATCACCAAGGCGTGCAAGAGGGGCGCTTCATCATCGACCACGAGGATGGTTGTCATTGCGACTCCCCTCGCTTGACCGGAACCGAGACCACCATGGTCAAACCTCCACCCGGCGTATCTTCGACGTCTATTTTCGCCCCGATGAGCTGCGCGAGCCCGGCCGCGACAGCCAGCCCAAGCCCGACTCCCCCAGCTTGCGCGTGCTTGTGATCACCCGACCTCAAGAACGGCTCAAAGATCTCACCGCGCTGCGCAACCGGAACCCCTGGCCCTTGATCGACGACGCGAATATCCACATGTCGTTCAGGTTCGGAAATCTCCCCGGCAAGGACACGGACCGGAACCCCACCGCTCGCCTGACGAGCCGCGTTCTCAATGACGTTCGCAAGGATCCGCTCCAACAGCGCTGGATCGGTATAGACAGCAGGGAGGTCTTCACCAACCTCGCTGACAACTTCACTTGGCGGCAATCCCCCGATGGCCCGTTGCACTACCTCTTCAATCACCGTCGGACGTTCAAGGGGTTTGACAGCCCCGGTCTGCAGCCGGTTCATGTCCAGCAGATTGGTCACCAGTGAGGTAAGGCGATCCGCTCCCTGCTCCGCCGCTGCCAGCAACGTCCGCCGGTCCTCGTCAGTCAAGCGCAGCTGTTCATCAGCAAGCGTCGAGATCGCAGCCTTGATACCGGCGATGGGCGTGCGCAAGTCATGCGACACGGTCGCCAGCAAGATCCGGCGTGCATTCTCGACCTCGCGCAAACGAGTCGCATCAGCAGCCCTCGTGATCAGGCGATCACGCTCCAGCAAAGATGCAGCCTGGGCCGCATAGACCGTCAAGATTCGCCGCTGCGACAACGTCAGCGCGTCACCAACACCTGCCAACACCAGGCCATGTCCACCATCAACCGACACGTCCGCGCGATCAGGTGAAGCAATGGTCTCCTCACCCACGGCCTCAATGACTCGATACCCAGACTCTCCACTCGACTTCTCAAACAGTGCCGCGCCGCGCAGCGAAAACGTCGTACACGCCTGATCGAGAAGACCTGTCACCAAATTGCTTTGCCGTCGCAGGACGCCAGTTGAAAGGTCTGTTAACGCCTCTGCCTCGGCACGACGTTGACGTGCCTCAGTGGCCAAAGTCGTGCTGCGTTCAACAATCACCGCAATGGTCAAACCAACGATCACGAAGAACAGAAGGGAGATGACATTCTCACGCCGGTTGATGATGAAACTCCCCACCGGCTCGACGAAGAACCAGTTGACGAGGAACGTCGAAACCAAGGACGCAACCAATGCAGAAAACACCCCGCCAATGAGGGTGCAACACATCACCGCAATCAGCATCGCGAGAAGCTCGATGGTTAAGTCCAGGTCGGACTGAAACGGCCGCAGACAAAGTGCCACGACTGCTGGAAGCACAACTGCGGCGATCAAGCCAGCGAGTCGGCGCCGCCTTGAAAGCGCGCGAATCGCAGGCATTCCCACAAGATCACGTGACGCCTTCTCGTGGGTGACAACCTGAACATCGATATCACCCGATTCACGGATAACGAGGTCAGCAGAGCTTGGTCGCAATGCCGTACTTAGCCGACCTCTCCTCGACTCGCCAACAACAATCCGGGTGCCGTTCACTGACCGGGCGAACTCAAGGAGTGCACGTGGCACGTCATCGCCGACGACGGTGTGAAAAGTCCCGCCAAGTTCCTCAGTCAGCCTTCGTTGGCGGACGAGAGCATCCGGGCGTGTATCGCGAGAACCATCACTTTGAACCACGTGGACAGCAACCAGATCGCGGCCCGCACTGCGTCCGGCGACAACCGCGCCCCGACGCAGGAGAGTCTCACTCTCAGGACCACCAGTGAGCGCTACAACAACACGCTGGCGGGCGGCCCAGGTCTCACTGATGCCTTGGTCCTGCCGGTAAAGCTCCAAGCCCTCATCGACTCTGTCGGCCAACCAGAGCAGCGCCAACTCTCGCAGTGCGCCCAGATTCCCGACCCTGAAGTAGTTTCCAAGCGCGGCATCGATCTTGTCGGCCCGATAGACGTTGCCGTGGGCAAGGCGGCGGCGCAGCGCCTCAGGCGCCATGTCCTCGAGTTCGATTTGGTCGGCAGATCGCACGACCGCATCGGGCACGGTCTCCTGTTGCTTGATGCCAGTGATCGACTCAACGATGTCATTGAGGGATTCCAAATGTTGAATGTTCACCGTGGTGATGACATCGATACCAGCGGCCAGGAGTTCTTCAATGTCCTCCCACCGCTTGGCATTCCGCGATCCTGGAACATTGCTGTGAGCAAGTTCGTCGATGAGGGCAACCTGCGGGTGGCGCAACAACAATGCGTCGAGATCCATCTCCGTGAACTCCGCGCCGCGATACGACACCACCTTGCGGGGGGTCACCTCCAGTCCAGCCACAAGTTCCTCGGTATGGGCTCGCCCATGCGTCTCGACGAGGCCAACAACTACATCTGTGCCCCGCTCGGCTCGGCGATGCCCCTCACCCAACATGGCGTAGGTCTTCCCAACCCCGGGCGCCGCACCGAGGTAGACGCGTAGGTGGCCTCGCCCCACACCGTCACCCCCCGCGGTTCGCGTTGGCAATTGCCAGATTCAACAACAATACGTTGACCCGTTCCTCGCCAAGGAATCCAAACTGCCGACTCTGAGTGTTCTGCGCAACTAGATCTGCAACGGCAGCCTGACTCAGACTGTTCGCCTTCGCCACCCGAGGGACCTGCAGCGCTGCGTATTCGGGGCTGATGTGCGGATCCAGCCCGCTTCCACTGGCAGTCAAGGCATCGGGCGGAATCGCGCCCGTAGTGCCATTCTGTGTCTGAGCCGCCGTGCGTCTCTCCTCGACGGCGGCCAGTAGATCTTCATTGTTGGGGCCGAGATTGCTACCGCTACTCGATTGGGCGTCATAGCCGTCGGCCCCGGCAGCTGACGGTCGCGACTGGAACCACCGGTCATCGCCGAAGTTCTGCCCGATCAACGACGAACCTACGACGACACCATCGGCACTGGTGATCAGCGAACCGTTGGCGGCATCAGCGGCAACCACCTTGCCGACGCCAGTGACGAGCAGTGGATAGACAATCCCCAGCACGATTACCCCAAC
>DMNR01000025.1:16732-17988 GCA_003452655.1 Actinomycetota bacterium
AGCAAGTTGCGATTGAGCAACTGACCAGAGGTTGCGGGCCGGTACTTCACGCCACGGAGGGCGAGCGGAATCAAGGCGACAATTACCAGTGCGTTGAAAATGACGGCAGAAAGAATTGCCGAGTTCGGACTCCCAAGCCGCATGATGTTGAGCGTCGCCAACCCGGGCAGCACAACGACGAACATCGCGGGCAAGATCGCGAAGTACTTTGCAACGTCATTCGCAATCGAGAACGTCGTCAGCGAACCGCGTGTGATGAGCAGTTGCTTGCCAATTGCAACGATGTCAAGCAGCTTGGTGGGGTTGGAGTCAAGGTCGACCATGTTCCCCGCCTCCTTGGCTGCCGACGTACCAGTCGACATCGCCACCCCCACATCCGCCTGGGCCAGCGCCGGCGCATCGTTTGTGCCATCCCCCGTCATTGCAACCAAGCGCCCTCCCGCCTGCTCTTTCTTGATCAGCTCCATCTTGTCCTCAGGGGTCGCCTCGGCCAGGACGTCGTCCACTCCGGCCTCTGCCGCGATCGCATGCGCCGTGGCTGGGTTGTCGCCGGTGATCATTACCGTGCGAATCCCCATTCGCCGCAGCTCAGCGAATCGCTCAGCTATCCCTTCCTTGATGATGTCCTTGAGGAAGATCACTCCAAGGACGCGCGGGCCATTCGCGACTGCCAGTGGCGTGCCGCCCGAAGCGGCAATCGCATCCACTTGTTGCTCGACCTCAGGGCTGACCGTGCCACCTTGATCGCGAACCCAGGCGAACACCGAACCTGCCGCACCCTTGCGAATCATCTGCCCGTCGTGGTCGACTCCACTCATCCGCGTTTGGGCCGTGAAGCCGATCCACTCCGCATCCGTGAATTCGCTGACCTCCTGCGCCCGTAAACCAAACTGCTCCTTGCAGAGCACCACAACGGATCGGCCCTCAGGCGTGGTGTCGGCGAGACTGGCGAGTTGGGCCGCATGCGCCAACTCAAGGATGTCGACACCCGGCGCTGGCACTAGTTCGTGCGCCTGCCGGTTCCCCAGGGTGATGGTTCCAGTCTTGTCGAGAAGGAGCGTCGAAACGTCCCCCGCTGCCTCCACGGCCCGACCGCTCAAGGCCAACACGTTCTTCTGTACGAGGCGATCCATGCCGGCGATTCCGATCGCCGACAGCAGCGCACCAATCGTCGTCGGAATCAGACATACCAGTAGCGCAGACATCACAATCAGCGTCTGAGGCGCCTCGGAATAATTCGCAAGCGGAGATAACGC
>DMNR01000396.1 GCA_003452655.1 Actinomycetota bacterium
CGGGCCATCTGGGTGTCGAAATCGTGATGGTCGATAACGTACTGATGGCCCCGTCGTCCCTCTACGTCAGCCTCAATGAGGCCGGACAGGCGGGGGAGTAGGGCCCGGGCAAACGCCTGGGGCTCGTCAACGGGGACGACCGCGCCGCAGTCGGAATCGGCAACAACCTCGCTGCCTGCGACAGCGGTGGTCACGACACTTCGGCCACTTGCCATAGCCTCCAGCATCGATAGCGACAAGCCCTCCCAGCGAGATGGCAATGCAGCAACGTCGCAGGCAGCCAGAAACGGCCGTGGGTCGTCAGTGGCACCTGTGAAAATCACTGTGTCCGGAGCACCCTTGCGCAGGTCATCGCCCGTCGGGCCATCTCCGACGAGAAGTAGCCGCGCTTCGGGGAGCTCCTTGGACACAAGACGCCACGCGTCGATCAAGCTGTCCTGACCCTTTTGTCGGCTGAAGCGCCCGACACAGGTGACAATTGGCGCAGCCTGCGGCAGATCGGGCGCTTCACGAGCTGCCGCTCGATCCTGCGCCGTAGCAAGATGCCAACGCGGAGGAACCGGATTACGCACCAGGAACATCGGGGCCCGGACATGGCGACGCACACCCTCGGAAGCTTCGGCAGCTCCCACTGCAACCACTGCGTTCGTCCAACGAGCGGCCAATCGTTCCCAGGCGATCGCAACGGGTTTGGCAGGCCCTGGCAGTGCCAGATGCGACCACGCGTGCGGTACAAAAACAGTGGGGATACGGCCCCGCACGGTTCCTCGGACAATCATTCCGGCTTTGGCGGAGTGCGCCACGATGACGTCCGGTTGAATGTCCTTGAGCAATTGAGCTAGGGCCTGCGATTCGCTCCGCACACCCTTGAGCGGATTTCGAGTCGCTCGCCACTGGTGTTCCTGGACATCCAAAGAGCCCACCGGTTCCGGATTCGCCATGTGCACGGTCCACCCGCGCGCGGCTTGAAACTCAGCAGCGGCATTCGCGTACCGCGGCACTCCTGCTTCAACTGGTTGGTACACGTGCAGCACTCGCAGCCCGAGCGAGAACGGATCGACGCCCGAGACGTCAGAGATCTCAGGACGCATGAGCGCTCACTCCCATCGAATCTGTGACGGCCTCGACCGTTTCGTTGGCGACCTCTTGCCACGTGCGCACGCTCGGCTTCGGCACTCGGGAAGGTGACCGGAACGCGGCCACGATCGCAGCCACCCAATGCGCTCGGTCAAGGGTGGAGATGTGAGTTGCATCGGCCTTGGTTGCCTCACACATCGCGGGGTCGGCCGACGTGATGACCGGTGTTCCAAATCGCAGGCCCTCGACCGATGGCAGGCCAAACCCTTCCAACAGCGAAGGACACAGAACAACGCGGGCGTTCTCGTAGCACCACCGCAGGGCGGCGTCGTCTATGCGACCGAGTTGCACGATGCCGGGGTACTTCGATTCGTCGGCTGAACCCTCACCGCCCTGCCAGGCAGGGGGACCGACCGAAACCAGCTTCGCCGACCCATACGCGCTGGTGACCTCACTCCACAGGTCCACCAGGAATTCCAAGTTCTTTCGCGGTGATGGATCACCGACTACCAGGGCGAAATCCTGGCCGACAAGCTCCGTCACCGGCTCAGAGTGGGCGTCGGCAAGGCCGGCACTCTCGTTCGCAAGCGGGACAACGTGGGCCTGGTCGGCGACCCTCGGTTGGTAGGACAGAAGCCGGTCTTTGGAAGCGGCACTGACACACACAAGCGCGTCCGCCTCTGACGCAGAGGCGAGATACGGGCCCGGCAATAGTGTTCGCTTCAGAAGGCCGAAGTCGCCCGGACGATCCAAGGGCAGGAAGTCGTGGATTGTCAGCACGGTGGTCCGAGCATTGTGGTGTTTGGGAAGGATGTGCTTGGTTCCATGAATCACGTCGAACGGCTCGTTGAATGCGCCCGACCCGCGGCCTTGCCGCTCCAGGGCTGACTGGATGGGCGTTGGGATCTTTGGTAGCGGGTGGACCCGATCACTAGACACGATGTCCGCCCAGAAGGTCGCAGCGCTTGGATCGGCAAGCACACTTAGCTGAACATTCGGGTGGGCGGCGAGCCCACGCGCGACCTCGACTGTGTAGCGAACCATCCCACCCAGACCGCCGCCGGCCGGAACATGGGAGGCCATTAGGAGCCAACTGATCGTCATCTAGGGGTCTCCTCGTACTGGTGCGGTCAGCGAATGTTCCTTCTCAACCAGATCCTTGTCGTGGTCTGGGCTTCGGGCGGCGTACCACGCTACTGCGAGCAGGGCGACGATGGCGGGCAGTACTCGGCCTTGGGTCCAGTACATGTACCGAGGCAACTCAAATAGCCCAGTGACCAATATTGGGTAGATGAGTACGGCCCAGGTCGCGCCCCCGGTGAAGTACCGGTAGATCAGTCCGAGGATCAATCCAGCTACCGCGAACCAGATCAATCCGCCGAGATGGCCATAGTCGACGAAGGGGTCAAACATGCCGCTTGGGTTGTTGAACTCCGGGTTGCCGTATTGGACGAGTAGTTCTTGAAAGTTGCCGTCACCCCCGGGCGAAAGCCGATCGTAGAGGTTGAGTTGGTCGATAACGGGGGCCGACCAGAATGCTTCTAGTGTCCGCAGCGGAAGCCTGCCCGGGATGGCTTCGTAGTCCATCGCGATCGAGCCGTTGTTGTAAGCGGTCGCGTAGTAGCCGGCAAACCGGTCGATCGCGAAATCTACAAATGATCCGCCTGTTTTGGCCTGGTAGAAATTCCACGACCGCGAGTACTCGAACACCGCGAATACCGCGATAGCGGCCGGTACTAGGACGACCGGCGCCCAGCGGATCGCGGCTCGTACCCCGTACCGCGGGTGCCCAGCCCAGACGACGGCGAGCAGGACCACGATCGGAATGACGACCTCGAGAATTGCGAGCCTCTCCGTCAGGAAGAAGGCCCGCGCGAGTGCGAGGCCGATAAGGATTCCAATTCGTCGCTTCAACTTCGGTTGTTTCCGATGCAGGAGTACGACAACAGCCAAAACAACGTAGGCGACACCGACTTGAGTGAGAGTCGTTACCCCAGAAACTGGGGCGAACAGCGTCTTCAGGTCCCCGGAAAGGTTGTTCTGACTGATCAGAACATCGAGAAACATCGCCGGACGGGCACCGCGCAGGATTCCCACAACTCCGAAAGCTGCGTAGCCGAACATGGTGGCCCAGAACAAGACGTTGGATGCGGCGACAAGTCGATCAACCGTCTGTTTCGACAGGCCAGGCCAGGGGCTGAGCTCCGGCTTCCTGTCCGTGCGCCAGAGCGGTATCCCGCTAGTCGCCATGAATATGCCGGCTCCTTGCAGGAGCAGTATCGTGAACGCGCCAGTGAAATATTTCGGTGTGCCCCAACTGGACCGGAAGGCAGCGTCACTGATGTACGCGGCAAGCAGGATTGTTGGGATGACAACAAATGCGACCGCTCCGGCGGGTGACACCCACCAAAGGCCCCGTGGTGCGGTCTGGTTGGACGTTGTGACGGGATCTATTTGGGACATGACCGTTCACGGTAGGCGGAGATGGCTCCCTGAATGAAGGCCCGATCTGCAGCGGCCAGGTCGTCTTGTCGGATTGTACGAACGAGGCCGCCGACGGCCTTGCGGCCAATCAGGGTGCAAAAGAGTGGTTTGGACAGGTGATGATCGGCGAACAGTCGTCCGAAGCCGCGTCCGTAGCCGGCCATCTTGCTGACGTATCCGTCTGGAAGATCGTCTCTGGGTTCGTCTTGGAGAACTACCAGACGTGGCTCGTATCTGAGTTTGTTTCCGGTTTCGAGGAGCTTGAGGACAAGGTCGGATTCTTCCCCTGACATGTAGCCGTCAGTCGAACCGGCGCCAAGAGTCGGGTCGAATCCACCGACTGTTCTTACGTCAGCCGTCCGCAGGAACAGTGTGCTCGATATTGCGGTTCGGTAGAAATTGTTGCGGGTGATCCACCTGCCGGTGGGAGCCCAGCGAAGCATTGAGTCCCGGCCGTCGACGGTCCGCTGGATGCCGCTGACTCCGCTGACGTCCGGGTTGGCGTCAAGGAATCGGGCGGCGAGGCTGATCGTGTCGGGCTGGTACCAGCAGTCGTCGTCAGGGAACGCGACGAACTCCGCCGTCGCAAGTTTGAGACCGGCGTTCCGACCAATCGACAGTCCTCGTGCCGATGTGGTGATCTGCACCTGAAACGGGAGATTCCGCTGCATGAGATATTGCGCGCTCGATTGGTCAGCGGTCTGGTCAACAAGGATTAGCTCAACCAGGCTGGGCTTCTGAATCTGTTCGAGTGAGCTAAGAAGTCGCTCTAGTTGTTCTGGTCGACCGATCGTGGACACCACTAGGCTGACCCTCGCGGGCACGGAATTCATTCAGGGCCCGTCCCAGGGGTGGAGGTGCTTGCCCGCAATCCATTCAAGGACCGTCTTCTCAAATAGATGATCAGGACGCCGATCCCGAAACCGACGATGGCACCTAGCAGAGCTGTCGCCATTGTGGACGACGTTTTGGTCGCATTCTCGGCTGTGGGCACCTCAACGTACCGCTCAGTGTTTTGCTCGGCGACGTTCCGCGCCTTCCAGGAGGCAATGTATGTGTCGGCAGCGGACCGTGCCATTTCTGCGGCTAGCTCGGGGGTCGGGCCGACCACTGTCATTGAGATTACGTTTGTGTTCCCTTTCTGGATCGCTGCTACTGGTGGTGGGTTACTCACCCCCGTTGCTGCGGTGATGTTGTCAGCCATGGTCGACTTGAGCGTCCCGATGTAGATCAGTTCGGTGTCGAGGTATCTGTTGAGGGAGTCAGAAGATACGTCTAAGGGCTTCGACGGGTCGGAACCTGGCCCGCCGTTCACCAGGGCGGTACTTGAGTAACCGGCCCCAATCAACGCGGACACGACCACGGCTAGAGCCGCGACAACGAGGGTGGATACACCCACGATCAACGCGTCGCTCCAGCGGACATTGAATGGAAGTTTCATCGTCATCCCTATTCCGGTTGGTCCATCGCAGCAGCATGGCGTGTTTCGGGCGGGTTATCACCTCGACGGCTCGTTTGACCGTTGTTTTGCGCTTGACAGGCTAAGGCGGAGCGTCAGCGCGCGGACCGCAATGCACGCGCCAAGCTCGGTGTAGCAGCGACTACACCTCGATTCCCGACAATCGGGTGGAGCCCTGCCAAGGTGCGCAGGCTCTCTCGGGCTGTTTGGATGCGGTTCCCGCTGGCCGCCGGCGCGGTCCACAGCGTTTGACTCGGCAAGGACGAGGGCGGCTCGTTGAAAGGCTGGTCCCGCAGGTGGCTTAGGTAGGCCTCCAAGATGGGTAG
>DMNR01000260.1:0-1370 GCA_003452655.1 Actinomycetota bacterium
AGATGTGTATAAGAGACAGGGCTATGGGATATGGAGTGCCAGTGCCGTGGTGATTGGAGGCTGTCGATCGGTAGCACAGTTGATCCCGCTGCCCGCGTGGAGCGCGCTGTGGCAGCCTTCCAAAAGATCGGCGAAACGTCCATGCAGAACTGGTGGTCGTGGCACGGTTCGCAAGTCGTCGCGTCGCTCCGTGACGGTGTCACCTTTCACAAGACAAGCATAGCCGAATCGGCTCTTCGGATGGTCGACGCGCCAGCACCCGCCGATAAGCAGACGTCGAGCGGACATGCGGTCTGCTAGTTGCGCCGATCCTCGAATTTGTAGGCTGTTTGCGAGGATGACGAGATCGCAAGAGGCGGGATCACCGTGAGTGCATTCATTCGAGTTCGAGGCGCGCGAGAGAACAATCTTCGGGATGTCGATATTGACATACCTCGCAACAAACTGATTGTCGTCACAGGTGTGTCTGGATCAGGTAAGACGTCTCTCGTATTCGATACCATCTTCAAGGCGGCTCAGGCGGAGTTGCTTGAGATGATCGGGAGCTATTCCCGCCAGAGCATGCCCCACGTTGAGCGTCCGAAGCTGCACAGCATCTCTGGTCTTTCTCCTGCAGTCGCAATAAAGCAATCGCCACTAGCCTCCAATCCGCGATCAACGGTCGGAACCGCGACGGACATCTATAGCTACATGCGCCTGCTGTTCTCGCGCATGGGGACGCCGATCCTTTCTGCTGGGGAGTTCTCCTTCAACACACCGAAGGGTGCCTGTGAGCAATGCTCTGGGCTGGGCAAGACATTGCAGGTGGATGAGGACTTATTGATCGACTGGACGAAGTCGCTGCGCGATGGCGCCATCCGTCACCGCACTTGGAAGGTTGGCGGCAGATACTGGAACATTATCGCCGCCGTCGAACTATTCGATCTGGATAAGCCCGTCGGACAACTCACGCCCAAGGAACTTCATGATCTACTTCATCGGGAGCCGTTCGAATACCAGAATAAGACACCTGGCTTCGTCCAGTCCTTCAGCTATGAGGGCGTCGCCAGCAGAATCCTGAAGCGGGCGACTGACAGCCGAGGAGGAAAGGAATACGACGATCAATTCCTGGTTGAACGTCGTTGCCAAGCTTGCGACGGGACACGGCTGAACTCCCGGTGTAGAGAGGTGACCGTGGGAGGAGTCCCGGTCGTAAGACTCCTCGGGATGGAGATGGTTGAACTCAGAGCCTTCATTGAGTCGTTGATCGGAGGCGTTGCCGAGGCCATTGGCGCGTCGGTCGTTCATCGGCTCAGGGCCCTCGAGGATGTTGGACTCGGCTATCTGTCGCTCAACCGCTCCACCGACACGCTCTCGGGCGGCGAGGTGCA
>DMNR01000260.1:1465-4542 GCA_003452655.1 Actinomycetota bacterium
GCTCTCGGGCGGCGAGGTGCAGCGGCTGAAGCTGGCCCGGCAGCTCGGGAGTCCCTTCAAAGAGATTATCTATGTAATGGATGAGCCATCTCAGGGGTTGCATCCCGCCGACGTCAGCCACATCGTGGAACTGCTTCGGACGCTCGCTGATCACTCGAACACAGTCATCACTGTCGAGCATGACCGCTTGGCGATGGAGCGTGCCGACCTTATCGTCGACATGGGGCCAGGAGCCGGCAAACATGGCGGGCGAATCCTCCAGATCGGCTCTCCTGCGGAGATCAAGCTCGGTGAGACCCCAACGAGTAGGCTTCTGGCCGGCCATGAGTTCACGCCGCTCCCGACTCGGCGCCGGAAACTCGGCAGACCAATTCAAGTCGTCGGAGCACGCCTGAACAACCTTACCGGTATCGACGTCACATTCTATGCCAACGTCTTGAATTGCGTCACTGGAGTGTCTGGCTCGGGGAAGAGCTCACTCATCAAGGAGTTTCTGCACCAGCACCCAAGTGCGGTGATTATCGACCAGAGTCCAATGGGTAGTTCGTCTCGTTCTATCGTCGCAACTTATGTTGATGCCTACGACAGGATGCGGGCTGAGTTTGCCGATGAAGCCCATTGCAGCCCGTCGTTGCTTGCCTTCAACAGCTCAGGCGCCTGCCCCGTCTGCGGGGGTCTCGGCTACCTGCAGATGGACATGCATTTCTTGGGCGACGTCAGGGAGGCATGCGAAAGTTGTGGGGGCAGCCGCTTCAGCCCAGAGGCGCTTAGCTACCGTTACCGGAACAGAACTATCGCCGACATTCTCGACATGTCGATAGAGGATGCGGCTGGCTTCTTCCAAGATCACGATGTCCGCAATCGCCTGAGCCTCCTTCAGAAGACAGGCCTCGGCTACCTGAGGGTCGGTCAGCCCCTAAGCGACATGTCTGGTGGCGAGCGCCAGCGCCTTCGGATCGTTGAGCGGCTCAGCAAGAAGGGCCAGACGTATGTTCTCGACGAACCAACCAGGGGGTTGCATGCAGCCGATATTGGAACTTTGATGCGCGTTCTCGCCAGCCTAATCGAAGTCGGCAACACATTAGTTGTCGTTGAGCACGACCTCGACGTTATCAAGTGCGCTGATCACATCGTAGATCTTGGCCCTCGTGGGGGAACGAACGGCGGCCGAATAATGGCATCAGGACGTCCCGAGGAGATTGTCGAGCATCCCGACTCCCTGACCGGGCGGGCGCTTTGGCAAGTTCTGCAGGCTGCCGGCGGAGCAGGCTCACAGTGAGTAATCCCTACGATGATCTGGCGCCGGAATATGATAAATGGATAACCGGCGATCCGGCCTGCGTGCCGACCGTCAAGTTCTACTTGGGGTGGCTCGCCCAGGCAGTTGGCCGGATTGTGGAGGGTGGTGTCGGGACGGGCCGAATTGCAATTGAACTCGCCCGCCGGAACCAACTGGTAACCGGCATCGATATATCAGCTCCAATGCTGTCAATTGCGCGAGATCGTGCGCGACTTCTGGGGCCGGAATGCACGCTGTCCTTGTGCCAAATGGATCTGCTGCGGCTTGGGCTGCGCAGCGTCGACTTCTTCATTCTTCCCTTCCGTACCATCGGGCACTTCGTCTCCCACGACGAACGTTTGCAAGTCTTTAACCAGATCTTTGGCTCCCTCGCTCCAGGGGGGCGCTTCGTCTTCGATCACTATGTGCCAGACCTCGCCTGGGCCCGCGAGAACCATTGCCGCCCACTGCGGATGTTCACGGAGGAGGCAGGCGCCGTCCGCCTTGAGATTTGGGACACATATGAGTTCGACTTCGCCCGTAGCCTTTTGAACTGCGCCGTCGACGTCGTGCGGAACAGGCGCAGTTCTGAAGCTTCGGAGTTGCATGAACCGAGCCGTCGCACCGTGGCCTTCACTTTTTCTTGGCTCGCGCCTGATGAAGTGCGTGAGTTAGCCGCCGTGACAGGTTTCGACGTTGAGGCGCACTACGGCGATTTCAATGAAGGGCCTTTCAACGCGCAGTCGGAGCAGCAGATCTGGGTTCTGCGCCGTCCCTTGGGGCGCGGACCGTGACTGCGACGCCTGTGAATAGAAAGAGACAGATGCTGTCGATTGCCGGCTGGCGCTACTTCGGCAAAGAGGAAGACGCGACAGGCAGTGCGCTCGCCATGCTGCTGATCGCCTGTGGCGTGGAAGAACCATCGCATGTTCATTGCCTAACGGGTCGGCCTGCTCTCATCCGCGCACCGCTACAACCGACCCGGGACTGGCTTACATCCGTCGTCCCTCCGGTGGAGGGTATCTTGCGCGGCCTTCGCCTATACGGATTCAAACCGCAATGCCAAGTGCTCAGTGGCACGATCGAGGACCGTTGCGCAACGTTCCTTCGAGTTCTCCATACGTCGTCCGGCCGCCCTGTTCTGTGTGGCCCCTTGGACCGCGCTCGACTTTGGAACAGATTCGAAGGCCGCTATTCGGCTGTTCCAACGCATTTCGTACTTGTCTTAAGTGTGAACGATGCCGGCTTGGTGATGTTTCATGACCCGGAAGGAGTGCCCTTCGCCCAGCGTCCCATGCGGCAACTCTTCAGCGCACTTCAGGATGGCGGTAGCCTAGTATTCGTAGAGGGCTCCGCGCTGACGGCATCGCCGTCCGCGATCCTTGCGGCAGCGCTGCGGCAAACCGCGGAGTTGCGCGAAGAACATGCTGCTGCGCCGGATGTCTCGGCGCGAGGGCTACGCGGACTGGTGCCCGTGCTGAAATCCGAGGTGCAGGTAGGGTCGGCGCGCATGGCACTGCATGCCGGCTTGTCCTTTCGCGGACGGTCCGCAGTTGGACTTGCTGCGCTTGCAGCGGACATCGGGACGCCGCCCACCGTTTACCGCGCACTCACAGAGGTTGCTGCTGGGTCTGCCTTAGCCCTGCGCTGCTTGCGTGGCGACGATTCGATTGGAACTTCAGAAGCAATCTCGCGCATCGCCGATGGCGAGGAGATGCTTGATAGCGCTCTGTCTGGAACTCTGGGGTGCGCTGCAGACCGGGCGACGCTCCCCCACTGCTGTCTCTTATACACATCT
>DMNR01000353.1:0-3819 GCA_003452655.1 Actinomycetota bacterium
GATCTCCACGGGCCAGCCCGTGACATTGCGAACGCGGGAGCAGAACAGTACGGACAAATCCTCCTGACGTGGCGAGCGCTCATGGTAAAACCCGATCTATTCGCAGCGTACTTGCCGTTTCTCCATGAGGTTGTTGCTCCTGGAGAGCTTGATATGAAAATCAAGGATCTCAGTGCACTGCTCGTCGCTAAGTTGAACCACTGCACTTATACGGTGAGCCACCGAGTCGCTTCCGCCTTACGCAACGGGATTGCAGCGAGAACTATCCAACAGACAGTACTTGAAGAATGGGAGGAATTTGACCCACGGCTCAAGATCGCTCTTGAGCTCACTAAAGAAATGACCTTGGAAACCTCTCAACGGTCTCGCCAAGCTTTGCCGTACGGTGTGCGGCATGAAACCCGACGCCGTGCGCGCGACGCGTTCAGCGATGTGGAGTTGCTGGAGTTGACTTTCAGCATCAGCATCTGGAACGCATTGTCCAGATTTCATAGAGTCATGGACTTCGAGGTGGATATGCCCGAGGGTCTCGGTCTCGTGCATGTCGACTAGCTCAATGGACGGATCCCCTCTCCACCTTGCGGGAATGCGCCCGACCGCATGTTCAGCCGGGTTTGCGAACCGCTGATCTGACACTCAATCCTCAAACCAGTCCTTCCCGATGGGTCCACTCATTAGCGCTACCGCTGATGTGGCATGAGTTTGGGCTTGTTGCGAGATGACTTCTTGAACCCAATCAGCGGACGCGTCCATCAGCATTGTCCGGTCATTTACGTTTGCGCCAATTCAACCTAGACACTCTCGACCCGACCAAGATCCTCGGCTATGTATCCGACTCTCCTGCATGAGTCCTCCCATCTCGGGGCTTTCATCATCCCCGGAGAACGTTGAACCAAGGGTCAAGACAGTCCCTGCTGACCAACGACCTGCTCTTTGAACAGCGAGGGCGCGCTCTAGTCGAACGAAGCGCGCTTCGATTGGATGCGGTTCGTAAAATCCTTAATGGCGCAACACAAAGTACTCCCAGGATCTTCGAAGCCAGCGATAGCACTGATGTGATCCTTTCCTGGTTGATCGAGTCCTGTGGCCTCCCCGCCGAACAGCCTCCATTGATCGGAAAAATCGCTCGACTGACGATGAAACTCAGCCGACTCATCGCCGCCCAGCGTGGTCAGAAGCGGCGGGAGCTTAGGTGCTTGTTCAACAAGGAACAGAGGACTCTCTCTTGCAATGGTCTCGTGAGTGAGAAGTAGCTTCGGCTGCAGCCAGGAGTAGCGGAACGGTCGGAGATCGAACAGACCGCTGATGGGAATGCCACCCTTGATGACGTCTGACGGTAGTCCGTACGCACCCACCCAGTCGGTTCAGGACAGCATACCTACCTGGTGTCCTCCCGCAGAATGACCTGAGACGAAGATAGCCTCGGGGTCGCCGTTGAAGCGGGAGATGTTGTGGTACGTCCACGCCAGAGCCGCTCTGTTCTGTCGAGTAATTTCGGAGATAGAGACTTTCGGGCAATGAGAATAGTTGACCATAACAACCGTCATGCCTAGACTCACTGGGCCGCGGGCGACCATGTGGAAATCAGAACTCAGCATTGCTCGCCACCAGCCGCCGTGGATGAACACCAGCACCGGCGAGTTCGGCGTTTCAGATGGGAATATGTCTATGAACTCATCCACTGTCGGCCCATAGTGGATCTGGCGTTCGTGAGCAAGGTCTCGACGAGCGCTGCGAGCCGATTCCTTCATCCACTCTCCGTAGGAGTTCATGTCGAGAACCGACTCGAGATCGTATTCTGCGTCGATTTCCTCTTGGGTCTCGAAGTCTCGATAAAGTCGCACCCTTGCTCCTTGACGTACACTCTCAACTACATTTAGTCTTACTATACAGCATGAGCAGTGAGACTTATTGCTTCTTGGAGGGATGGCGGCATGGGTGAGGCTGAATTGCCGGAACGGTGGACATCGGCGAGCGAAATACTTCAGCGCATCCGTCGGGGTGAATGCAGCGCCGTCGAAGTGACGAGCGATGCGGTCGAGCGGATTCACGCACTGAATCCCGTCTACGGCGCAGCGACCTTCCTCTCCGAGGAAGAAGCGGTGTCCGCGGCTACAGCGCTCGATCAGCGACTCGCGCGCTGCGAACCTGTCGGATCGTTGGCAGGCATACCTACGCTCATGAAGGACCTCTACGGTTTCCGTCCTGGGTGGCCAACCACGCTTGGCGGTCTGCCGGCGGCGTTGGAAGACTCGGCCCCGGACGGTGTCTGGTCACGGTACCCGCTTCAGGTCCTACGGCACGACGGCATTCTGATCGGGCAGACAAACAGTTCGACCTTTGGGTTCCGGGGCGTGACCGACAACACGTGCTTCGGCCCCACACGGAACCCCTTCGACGCCGGTCGGAACGCCGGTGGTTCCTCGGGCGGCAGCGCGGCCGCGGTCGGATCCGGAATGGTGCCAATAGCGGGAGCCTCCGATGCCGGAGGTTCGATCCGGATTCCGGCGGCATGGACGAACACCTTCGGGTTTCAGGCGTCGGCGGGGCGTGTCCCCTCATCGCCTCGGCCGTCCCTCTACCACCTCGGCCCGCACCTGTACGAAGGAGCGGTGACGAGAACGGTGGAGGACGGCCTGCTTGCCTTCAACGCGCTCCAAGGCTTCGACCCTCATGACCCGTACTCAACGCCCGAGAGCCCCATCTCGTCGAGAGTGCTCACCGCGGGAGTCGTGGGCAAACGGATGGGCCTGTCGCTGGACTTCGGTGGTTTTCCAGTCGAGCCGAGCATCGCGGACCGTATCGAGAGGGCGGCAGAGACGTTCGAAAGCCTCGGCGCGATCGTCGAGCCAGTCACCCTGAACCTCTCCCACCCGCACGATGAACTCACGCAGATGTGGCTCCGAGCGATGGGAACCCTGATGGCCGCGGACGTCGACGGCTTCGCGGCTCGTGGAGTTTCACCCGACGAGCTCGGGGCCCCGGAGGCCGTGCTGCAGTGGGTGGAAGTGGCCCGCCGGATGGCTTTCGACGAGATCGTGCGCGACCGCGTGATGCGGACGGCAGTACTTGACTGCTTTATCGAGGCCACGGAGCACTTCGACTTGCTCCTCGGCCCGACGGTCACGAGCATGCCCGTGAGCAATCGAACAGATGGTGAGACGGCCGGCCCGACGACGATTGAAGGCCACGCAGTGGATCCCCTAATCGGATGGTGCCCTACCTATCTCACGAATTTCACCGGGTTCCCGAGCGCCAGCGTCCCAACGGGCCTCGTCGATGGTCTTCCGGTCGGCATGCTGATTGTTGGCAAGAAGTTCCAAGATGCGAGTGTCTTCGCCGCGGCTGCTGCGTTCGAAGAAGCCCGACCCTGGTTCGGCAACTACAGTCTAGTGGGGTGACTTCGCCCCCGAATGCAGAACGAATGGGGGCCTCCGGTGTACGCACCAAAGGCCCCCATTCGCGTTCTTCGCCTGAATCAGACCAGCGGCGTCACGCTATCCCCATCGGTCCGGCCGAGCAGAGCCTTACCGTACAGCTCGTAGCCCAGTGCGGGGAGGATGAAGGCGTGGCGGGCGGCGACGGCCTGGTCGCGCCAATACCGTTGCAGCACGTTGACCTCCGCAAACCCACCGGAGCCGTGCGCCGTGAGCAACATGTTAATCGCGTTGGACACGGTCTCGGCAGCCCACCCAACATAGGCCCGGTTGCGCGCGCGGGTCATGTAGTCCGGGTACACGCCGGCAGCCGCAGGCTCGTCGATCTCGCGGCAGGCGCGACCGATCATCAGATCAGCTGAGTCGAGCGTGAGTGCGGCCT
>DMNR01000353.1:3861-5497 GCA_003452655.1 Actinomycetota bacterium
AACGCAATCGAATCGCTCTTGTGCGCGAAGTTCGTGTAGGCGATGGGCCGCGAAGCCCCGTCAAGCACCTTGTCGAGCACAGCGCGCCCAATGCCGAGCTGGGCGCCGACAAGGATCACGTTCAGCCACGGGATCCAACCCGCGCGATATACGTTCGGCGTATCCTCAGTTGTGCCCGGGTATTCACCGCCCAGCGCGGGGGTACCCCGCATCACGCGATGGTCCGGTACGAAAATGTCCTCGGCAACCCATGTGTTGCTGCCACTTGAGCGCATACCGGCGACATACCAAGTGTCCTTGAGCGTCAGGTCGCTAGCGGGGACGAGAAGCTGAGCAGTGTCGTCAAAATTCCCTTCCTCGTCGACGAGCTCGGCACCGAGGAACGACCATCCGGCGTGGAGCGACCCTGACGCGTAGCCCCACTCACCACTCACCATGTAGCCGCCCGTTACCCGCCTCGTCTTGCCGCTCGTGGAGAGCACAACAGTAACGCGAGTGTTCGGATCCTCACCCCAAACCTCGTCCTGCGCCTGAGTTGGCATCAGTGCCGTGAGCCAGCCAGCCATATTGTGCAATGCAGTGATCCAGGCCGTTCCTCCATCGCCGCGTCCAACAGCGCGCGCAACGTCGACATGGTCCTGGGACGTGCCCTGGAAGCCGCCGTAGCGCTTGGGCTGGGTCACGCGGAACGCACCGATCTTCTCGAGGGCGTCGACAGACTCCTGGAGCACCCTCCGATCCAGCTCACCCTGGGCTCCATTCGCCTGGAGCATTGGGCGAAGCTCGTCAATCATCTGGATAAGGCTCGGTACATCCGGAGCCACTGTATCGTTCACGGTAATTTCTTTCCTTTCGTGGTTGCGTTGCGTTCAGTCGCGATCGATGTCGTTCGCGAATTGCACCGACAAGGGGATAAGTGAAGGTCTAAACGGCGGCGATCGCGTCGATTTCGATCGTCGAGTCTTTGAAAAGCGAATGAACACCGATCACAGTGCTCGCAGGGACACTCTCGAGGTCGAGGATCGTGTCCCGCACCGTGCGGAAAACAGCAAGTTTCTCATCGTCGAGCTCCGTGATGTATACGTTGATGCGCACCAGATCGGAGACCGTCGCCCCACCGGCGTGCAGCGCACGCTCGACATCCCTAAGAGTCAGCTCAACCGCGCGCGAGAAGTCGGTGGGAACGCTGCCATCGTTCTCGAAGCCGACCGCGCCGGAGACGAAGAGCAACTCACCGGGTGCCACCTTCACGCTGTCCGAGATACCCGGAACTAACGGTGCGTCGATTCTGACGAGTCGGTTTTCGGTCATCTTCTACTCCCTAAACTAATGCTCCATTGCCTTTGTTGCGGTCGTGGCCGGTGGGAACAAGCCGCAGCCCCGCCAGATCCGACAACCAACAGCATAAGGTCATCGAACACATCGTGTCCAGTCTTACTATACCTCCAACGTGACGAGTGGTCCGATGTCCCGACGGCCCAGGCGACCGCGAAACAGCAACGGAATTCAGCGGGAATATGCGGATCCTGCCGCCTATCAGGCACTGATGGCACGACGCATCCCTCACGCTCTGACATGCGGCCGGTCATTTTCATAGAACAACAAATCAAGTGTGTCTTGACTTGTTTCCACCACT
>DMNR01000129.1 GCA_003452655.1 Actinomycetota bacterium
GGTCCAACTACTCGTTACTGATGAAGACGTTCTTGACCTCAGTGAACGAGTGGGGCGCGTCGGGACCGAGCTCGCGGCCCAGACCGGATTGCTTGAACCCGCCGAACGGTGTCCAGTAGCGCACGGCCGAATGAGAGTTGATGCTCAGGTTTCCGGCCTCGACGGCGCGCGATACTCGCAGCGCCCGACCGACGTCCCGCGTGAAAATCGACCCGGACAAACCAAACTCGGTGTCGTTGGCGAGTTGAACTGCCTGCGCCTCGTCGTCAAAGGGCATCACCGCCACGACCGGACCGAACACCTCATCGCGCCAGATGCGCTCGCTTGGATCGTCCGTCAAGACGACCGTCGGTGCGAACCAAAACCCGGGGCCGTCGGGGCGCGAGCCGGAAAAAGCTACCTCAACGTCGTCGACGTAGCCCTGCACGGTGGCCTTCTGTGCCGCCGAAATGAGGGGGCCCATTTCGCTGGAGCGATCAGAGGGGTCGAGTACCTTGACGCCCTGCACGGCCGGTTCGAGCAGCGATACGAACTCGTCGTAGGCGGAGCGCTCCACAAGGATGCGAGAGCGGGCGCAGCAATCCTGCCCAGCATTGTCGAACACTGCGGACGGCGCAGCTGCCGCGGCCTTAGCTAGGTCGGCGTCCGCAAACACGATGTTGGCGCTCTTACCGCCAAGCTCGAGCGTCACGCGCTTCACTTGGTCGGCGCAGCCAGCCATGATGCGTTTACCGACCCCCGTCGAGCCGGTGAAGCATACCTTCCGAACGGTCGGGTGGGTCACGAACCGCTCACCCACAATCGATCCTCGTCCGGGCACGATCGTAAGAACGCCCTCAGGCAGGCCGGCCATCAGCGCCAACTCACCCAGACGGATGGCGGTCAGCGGAGTCAGCTCGGCCGGTTTAAGGACGACGGTGTTGCCGGCCGCCAGCGCAGGACCGAAACCCCAGGCCGCGATAGGCATCGGGAAATTCCACGGCACGATGATGCCGACGACACCAAGCGGCTCGTGGAAAGTTATGTCGACACCACCACCCACGGGAATCTGGTGTCCAGTCAGACGTTCTGGACTCGCCGAGTAGTAGTTGAGCACGTCGCGGACGTTGCCCGCTTCCCACACCGCGTTGCCCCACGTGTGGCCGGAATTGCGTACTTCGAGTTCGGCAAGTTCCTCCACGTGCGCATCGACAACCGAAGCAAATCGACGCAGCAGAGTGGCGCGCTCCCCAGGCGTGATGGCCCGCCAGGCTGGCAGGGCTGCGGCCGCTCGGTCTATTGCGGCATCAACGGCCGCGAGGTCGGCCATTTGCACATCTGCGACGGCCTGTTCAGTCGCAGGGTTCACCACGGTATATGTGTCGCTCACGGGGGCTCCCTTACATGCGTTCGAAGCTGCGACGCAGCTCCCAGTCGGTGACGGACGCTTCAAAGGCCTTGAGTTCGACGTCGGCCATGGTGGTGTAGTGATCGACAACTTCGTCGCCGAGAATCTGCCTGGCGGCCGCCGACGTGGTGAAGGCGTCGCGCGCTTCACGCAGGGTGTTCGGGACCTTTGGCTTGTCGGAGGTGTACGCGTTTCCGGTCAACTCCGGCTCGAGTTCCAACTTGTGCTCGATGCCGTAGAGGCCAGCGCCCAGCATCGCCGCGAGAGCTAGGTATGGGTTCGCGTCACCGCCAGGCACGCGGTTCTCCATCCGCGCCCCCGCTCCCTTCCCCACCAACCGGATCGCGCAGGAGCGGTTGTCGAGTCCCCACGCAACGGTGGTCGGGGCGAAAGAACCGTCGGCGAAACGTTTGTATGAATTGACGTTCGGCGCGTACAGCAACGTAAAGTCTCGCATCATCGTTAGGACCCCCGCGATGAATTGGTCGTAGAGCGGTGTGCGGGCGCCGTCGCGCCAGAACACGATCTCGTCCTCCAAGCCACGCAGCGACAGGTGGATGTGGCAGGAGTTGCCTTCACGCTCGTTATACTTAGCCATAAACGTCAGCGCTTGGCCGTGCTGCGCGGCGATCTCCTTGGCGGCGGTCTTGTATACCGAGTGGTTGTCGGCGGTAGCAACGACATCGTCGTACAAGAAGCCGATCTCATGTTGACCGAAGTTGCATTCCCCCTTCGCGCATTCAACATCCATGCCCGCCGCGTACATCGTGTTACGGATGTCGCGTAGGAGTGGCTCGACGCGAGAAGTGCCGAGGATCGAATAGTCCACGTTGTACTGGTTAGAAGGTGTCAGATCCCGGTAGTTCGACGACCAGGCCTCTTCGTAGGTTGTATCGAAGACGATGAACTCCAGCTCGGTACCCGCTTTGGCGACGTAGCCGGCTTGCGTTGCCTTCTCAACCTGCGCTTTGAGGATCGTGCGTGGCGACTGGATCACGGGACTCTCGTCGAGCCACGTTAGGTCGCACTGGATGATCGCGGTCTTTGGCAGATGCTTAAGAACGCGGATTGTGTCGAAGTCGAGGGCGAACTCCATGTCTCCGTAGCCCTTTTCCCACGAGCTCATGGCGTATCCCTCAACCGTGTTCATATCAACGTCTACACTGAGTAGGTAGTTACACCCCTCGGTGCCATGCTTTGCAACCACATCCACGAAGTACCGACCGTGGAAGCGTTTGCCCAGGAGCCGTCCCTGCATGTCCGTGAACGCCACGATCACCGTGTCGATCAGGTCCGCCTCAATACGGGCTACGAGTTCGTCTGCGCTTAAGAGCCGCGCGTTTCGCCGTGTCACTAAGCCATCCCTTTCGTAAGCAGGCCTGCGTCGCTTGTCCGTCAAGCAATGGCCGTGTAACACACCATTGAGGGGTCCGAACGCGGCGCGTTCCCATCGTGTTCGATCCAACAGTGTTTCAGGTACAAGAACGAGCGTCAACGACTAATGGGGCTCTTCGCCATTCAGCGTGGGGTCATAGGTTCAACCCGCCGGCGATGAGCAGCATGCGGAGGCGGTAGTTGTCGCGGTTGCGGAAGCCGCGGGCGATGCGTCGGTGGAGCTCGATGAGGCCGTTGACGGCTTCGGATCCGCCGTTGTTCGCGCCGCCGGTGTCGAAGTAGCCGAGGAACTCGTTGCGCCACTGGGTCAGGGTTTTCCCGAGCCGCTTGACCTCGGGGATCGGGCAGGTCGTGAACGAGTCGAGGACCTGCTCAGCGATGGCGCGGCCGGCGGCGTGGCTGCCTTGGTGGTAGGCGTCGCGGACCTGTTGGGCGCAGCGCCAGGCGACTTCGACCTCCAGGTGCCGCTCGTCGGCTTCCCACGCCTGAGCCAGGCGCGCGCGTTGGCGGTCGGTGAGGTTCTCGGCGCCGGCGCGCAGGATGTTCCGGACCCGGTACAGCGGGTCGTTCTTGCG
>DMNR01000304.1:0-2079 GCA_003452655.1 Actinomycetota bacterium
GGGCAACACGGTGGGGATCTGCGCTACCGCCGGTGCGCTTAGATGAACCAGCTTTCGACCTTCACCACCGCGGTGAATTGGAGGGCGGGCCCGCGGTAGACCTTGGCCGTGACGTACTGGGTGCTGACTCCGTGCTTCTTTGTCTTCAGCTTGAGGCTGGCCTGTGCGACGGCGGCATCGAAGCACTTGTCGCCGTACTGCTTGGCGGTGTTCTCGCCGCCTTGGATCGCGCAGTTGTCAAAGGCGTCGACATCGTTCTCGTATCCCTGGACCTCAACGAACGCTGACGACTTCGTCGTGGCGATCTCATGCACGAGCGGAGCGCGGAATTTTACGGTGTCGCCGCTGTCGGCCTTCGTGTAGTCGTTCCAGGAATGTGACCACGAGCCCCAGTCGCTGGCGATGAGCGGGTTAGCTTCGGGTGCGAGCCGCACTCCGAACCGAACCTCACCCTTGCCACGGAGCCCTTTGTCGGCGTCCTTCACCACCTTGACCGAACCAACAGTCATCCGCACTTTCCGCACCTGCGGAGTTGTCAGCGAGCTGTTCTTGATCTTCGTTGTGGTTCCCCATGCCTGTTGAACTGGCTTGTAGCCGGTCCCGAGCGGCACGGTTGTCACGGAGTAGTACTGCGTGTGCTCGTCGAGTCCGCTGATCGTCTTATTGAAGACATACGTTGGCTTACCGCCGGAGAGGGTGTTCTTCCCGCCCTTGGTGACGGGTGTTCCCTTGACGATGACGGGCTGGACTGGACCGCCATTAAACTTCCATCCTTGTTTGGTATTGACGGGTTCTGCGGTGGACGTCTGCAGTGTCACGAACCGCTTCGTCGCCTTCCACTTGAGGGTGATCGAGTTCCACGTGCTGGTCTGGCCAGCCGGTGTGAGTTTGTGGCCTGAGTTCATCAACGGCTTTGCGCCGATGCTGGTCGGCCCGTTGTTAGCCGGAGCTGGGGGTGTTTGGGCTGCCGCCGGAATGACGCCCGCCAATGCGATAGCAGCCATGAATGATGCGCCGGCAACTGCGGTTGAGGCTTTGACTGCTTGGTTATTTGCCATGATGATCTCCTTGGGTTGTGAGCCGCTGCTTGCGGCGTTCTCACAGGTAGGAGCACTGACCAGGACCGATCCCAACACTTTTTTCCAGGAAGTTTGTTGGATCTATTCGGGACGTTTCTGCGCTCACATTCCGTAGTGGGTAAATGTGACGCTCGCCATAAAGACCTCTCGAATGTCCGATTTCACCCAAGTTTCGCGACGTTTATCCACAGGCCCAACCTGTGGATAAACGATTCGCGTTGAAGATCGACACGAGACCTCGACAGTGTTTGACCTGTCCACGTCGGGGGATCGCGGAAGTTGGCGCGTCCCACGGGTAGGAGCGACGGAGTTCGCCGCATCTGCCCCGCTAGCTAAAGCCCGCTGGTGCGACACCGCCAAACATGGGAATTGCATGAAGAAGTTTGCCCTGACTGTCGTTGCGTTGATGATTGCTGCACTCACGGCCGGATTGATCAGCGCAGCTCCTGCCAACGCAGCAACGCCGGCACAGGCCCTGTCCTTGGTGGCTGCTTCGACGTCGGCCAAACCCGCGCCGGTTACCCGCAGGCCTCAGCAGAAGGCCCTCACCGCGATGCAGCGCAAATTCGTCAGAGCGCGGGCACGGGAGCTGAGTAAGCCATCGTCGTGGCGCGGGATCACACTTGTTCATCCCACGGGTCGCACGTTTCCGAAGTCGGTGATGCGCTGGGCGAACTTGGTCTCTGCCGTCATGGCTGAACAGAAGGTCCCCGCCAAGTACCTCGTGGGAATCCTCGCGCAGATCCAACAGGAATCGTGGGGCGATCCGACGTCGACGAACCTGTGGGACAGCAACGCCCGCCGCGGGACCCCCTCGATGGGGCTGCTGCAAATGATCGCTCCCACTTATGTGTCGTATGCCAAGCGTGGTCTGGTTAATCCCAAGTACGTATTGGTGCCCTACGCCAACGTGTGGGCTGCTCTGAAATACGTGAAATCCCGGTACGGTATGTCCAAGTTCGCAAAGTGGAATATGGGACAAAACCAGGGCTACTAAGTA
>DMNR01000304.1:2185-3127 GCA_003452655.1 Actinomycetota bacterium
GGACTTGCCACTGCCGGCATCGTGCTCGGGATCCTGGGGTTGATCATCAGTTTGATCGTGACGATCATTCTGATCAGCACGGGATTTGCCCTGTTCGGTGCCGTCGTGAATCAGACGAACGCGGCGAAGGAACTCAAACCGGCTGAAGTCGCCGCCCAAGCCTATGGTGCTGCGAACGGTACGTATGCAGGCCTGAGCATTGAGGCACTTTCCACATACGGCTTCACGCCAACTAGTGACGTGATCATGAAGGCCGTGCCGATCAACAAGGGAACGGCATTCTGTATCCAGAGTGCAACTACAGCAAACCCCGACAGCATCATCCACGGCCCTCCGGCCGCCGGTGACACCACAGTCAACATTGATCTCAACGGTGTGAGTTTCCGCTACGCGCTCGGCGAATGCCCCGCTGCCTCTGGCTGATAGAACGAAGAAGACAGAGGGTGCCTGCGCTTGGTTCGCCAACGCAGGCACCCTCTGTTTTTTTATGCGGATTCACGAGGGCGCAAGAAGTTCCTGATTTTTTGAATCCAAAGCGTGCTTGGCAAGCGAATAACCACGTGAAGGCTCCCACCAAGGGAGTCACCGTCACGAGGGAGTTCCAATGAAGAAGTCGAAGCTCGTCGCCGCGACGGCGATGGTCAGCATTACAGGCGTGGCCGCATCCGCTCTGGCAGCAGTTCCGGCCAGCGCAGCAACGCACTCAAGTCCGCGTAGCTTGGCGACAGTGCTCACAAGCGATGGCAACAAGTTCGACAAGAACAACAAGGACTTCGATGTCGTCACTGAAGCAGTGTTGGCAGTCCTAGCAGCAAAGCCAGATTCAGCGGTCAAGGTATTGGCAGATCCATCGGTGAAGCTGACCGCTTTCATCCCCACGGATAAGGCCTTCCTGCGGCTGGCGAGCGACCTGACCGGCAAGGCGGTCAAGAGTGAGAAGAC
>DMNR01000223.1:0-2710 GCA_003452655.1 Actinomycetota bacterium
TCAGGTTCGCCATTGAGCCCAAGCCCAACGAGCCTCGTGGCGACATCTTGCTGCCGACTGTCGGCAGCGCGTTGGCCTTCATCCAGAACCTGGAGCGACCCGAACTCGTTGGCGTGAATCCCGAGACCGGGCACGAACAAATGGCAAACCTCAACTTTGTCGCCTCAATCGCGCAAGCACTCTGGCACGACAAGTTGTTCCATATTGACCTCAACGGTCAGCACGGCCCGAAGTTTGACCAAGACCTGATGTTTGGGCACGGCGATCTGATCAACGCGTTTTTCCTCGTGGATCTCCTGGAAAACGCCGGCTACGACGGACCCCGACACTTCGACTACAAACCAATGCGAACTGAGGATATGGCCGGAGTCTGGGAGTCGGCAGCCGCCAACATGCGGACGTATCTGATACTCAAAGAACGCGCGGCCGCGTTCCGAGCCGATCCTGAGGTACAGGCTGCGATGCAGGCCTCCGGCTGGGGTGAACTGGCGGAACCGACCATCGGTGCCGACGAGACCTACCGTGATCTGCCGGCAGTCGGCGAAGTCGACGCCGACAAGCTCGCCGAGCGGGGTTACGGCTACGTGCGACTTGACCAACTCGCAGTCGAACACATCCTCGGCGCCCGATAGCCATGACGCTGGTTGCGGGCATCGACTCCTCGACCCAAAGCTGCAAGGTTGTCGTCTGCGACCTTGTGACTGGAGCGATCGTCCGCTCGGGCCGCGCCGCGCATCCTGCGGGAACGGAAGTCGACCCAACTGCGTGGTGGGACGCGCTGCAGAATGCGGTTCGCGATGCCGGTGGTCTTAGTGATGTTGCGGCGATCGGAATCGGTGGCCAGCAACACGGCATGGTTTGCCTCGACGCTGCGGGTGAAGTTGTGCGACCAGCCTTACTTTGGAATGACACTCGGTCTGCGGCGGCAGCATCGGACTTGACTGCCGAACTGGGCGCCAACGACTGGGCGATGGCAGTCGGAAGCGTTCCTGTGGCCGCATTCACTGTGAGCAAGCTGCGATGGCTAGCCCGCCATGAACCCGAATCCCTCGCCCGAACCGCAGCCGTCTGTCTTCCGCATGACTGGTTAACCTGGAAGCTGCGCGGCATGGGTCTTGAGTCGCTGACTACCGACCGAGGCGACGCCAGTGGCACCGGCTACTGGTCGGCCGCTACTGATGAATATCGCCTCGACCTTGTCGAACTTGCCACCGGGCGTTCTGACCTCATGCTGCCGACTGTGCTTCCCGCTGACTCCCTCGCGGGAAAAACGATTGACACCGGTGCTGTACCGGCCGGGCTCGCGGTATCGGCAGGAACAGGCGACAACATGGCTGCCGCGCTCGGACTCAGGGCAAGCGTGGGCGATGTCGTGATGTCCGTCGGAACTTCGAGCGTCGTAAGCGTCGTGTCCGCAACGCCGACTGCCGATGCAAGCGGCCAGGTTGCTGGATTCGCAGATGCGACGGGCGAATTCTTGCCCTTGGTGTGCACCCTCAATGCCGGGCAAGTGCTCGACACAGTTCGCAACCTGCTTGGCGTGGATTTCGAGACGTTCGACGAACTCGCCGCTACCCCAATGCCAGCTGATGACTCCTTGACTTTGTTGCCGTTTCTCGCGGGGGAACGCACTCCGAATCGACCCCATTCCCGGGGCGTTCTGAGTGGCATTAGCTTGTCGAATCTGAACCCAGCGGGACTCGCCCGCGCCACCGTCGAATCGATCGCCTGCGGCCTCGCCGACGGCCTGAACGCGATTGTGGATTGTGGTGTCGTGCCGGAAAGGGTCCTGCTTATCGGGGGCGGCGCGAACCTATCGTCGCTGCAGAAGTGTCTGGCCGCTGTCATCGAGACGCCAGTGATCGTTCCCGCGCCTGGGGAATACGTCGCCGAGGGTGCAGCAGTCCAAGCTGGGTGGGCTCTATCCGGTGCTCGCCCCGACTGGCAGGGTGGCCCGCGCTCGAGCGTTACCACTGCGGCCGCTCCAGAGATCGCTGCCAGATACGCCGCCCTGCGAGACCAAACGGGTCCCGACGCGTGGCCTCAGTAACTCAACAGCGTTGAGATTTCCGCTACCTCATGAATCCCGGCTTGGGCGCGTCGATCCGCCGCGGTTCTACGTGCTCCACGAGGGTCGTGCAGCAATGGTCCGTGCATGTTGCGAGTGTTACCTCACTCATCGCGATCCTCCTTAGGTTCAGGTGCTTGCCATCGAGATGCCGTCGCACAATGCTTCGTGGGTATCTATACCCCTGCGAGGCGACGACAAAAGACAATATGGAGCTTGAACCGGTTCACCGGCGCCGATCCGTTGCTCCTATCGGAACGCAGTGGGCGCGTAGAGGATGTTCGGGACTAATAATAAGGAAGGTGAAACCCTCGCAAGGCCCCCAACTGGTTGGGCGCGAGCGTGAGCGGAGAATCCTGATCGAGGCTCTTACCGCTGCCACGGATTCTCGATCCACCCTCGTGGATGTCTCCGGTCCTCAAGGGATCGGGAAGACTTCTCTTCTGCAGTGGTTCGAAGTCGAGGCCACCCAGCTCGGGTACACCTGCCTGACGGCGTCCGGATTCCGCCAAGAATCGAACCATCCCAATGGCGCGCTTACTCGACTTCTCAGCGCGACTCTCACCGATGCGTCACTGCATGACTTGATCGAGCCCTATGACGCTGCCAGCCTGAAGTCCGCCCTCCCAGGAATCCGCGACC
>DMNR01000223.1:2814-2983 GCA_003452655.1 Actinomycetota bacterium
TCCCAGGAATCCGCGACCCTGCCAATGGCGCAGACGAACCAGTTACGCAGATCGAATCACTACGTGCGCTCCATGCCATCCTGACAGTGATCGGTGAGATAGGCAGCGGTCTAGTCATCATTGTTGACAACATCGAATTCGTCGATGAGATGACACTCGCTGCCCTGTC
>DMNR01000223.1:3223-3528 GCA_003452655.1 Actinomycetota bacterium
CATCATCGCCGCGGCCTGACATCAGTACCGCCGACTGATCGGGTCGAGCTGCCCGCGCTGCCGATATCTGTCGCAGACGCGATTCTTGATGAAGTCTCCACCTTGCCCAAACCGGCACACGCCCTCATCCGTGCAGCCGCGGTCCTAGGGGACGGCTTCTCGAGGCGGGTTGCATTCAAGCTCTCTGAAATCGATGAAGGCGAGGGATTCGTTGCCCTCGACCAGCTAGTTGAACGGTCCCTCATTCGAGAACTGCCACATGCGAGCTTCCGTTTCCGACACCCACTGGTCGCATCTGTTATCTA
>DMNR01000223.1:3693-6595 GCA_003452655.1 Actinomycetota bacterium
CCCACTGGTCGCATCTGTTATCTACGAGTCTATTGCCCCCGGCACACGGATCGATCTGCATCAACGGGCAGCGCGACTGATCGAATCCAGCGGAGGTGACCCGGTTTCTGCAGCACTTCATATCATTGCGTCCGCAGAAATCGGCGACGCGGAAGCCATCGAAAAGATCACTCTCGCCGCACTTTCATGCCGGGGAGTAGCCCCGAGGACAGTCGTCGAACTCACCTCGGCTGCACTCGCTCTGATCCCCGAACGCGGATCCCTCACCGCAAAGCGCCCCTTCTTGCAGACCATCGANNGGACGGGACGGTTCCCCGAAGCAGAACGAACCGTCAAGTACGCACTAGCAAACCTGGACCCGGATGACACCATCGCCCTCGCGTGGCTAACCGTGACATTGTTGCGGGTACAGCGTTGGATGGGCCACAACGACAGCGCAATACCAACCCTTTCACGAGCGCTTGACGCGCTGCCGGAAGACAAGTCGTTCGAACGCGCAATGCTGACTGGGACACTGGCTATGGAGTACGCGCGCGTCAACGAGACAGCTGAGATGCGCCACCACTACGCAGCAGCAATCGTGTACACCGAGAAGTGCGCGCAGCCATTTATGACGCTGGCAGTCCACATCGTCGTCACTATGAGCGAAGCTCTCGCCGGGGACGCCCACAAGGCATCCGACGCGGCCGTCGCCGCGGAGAAACTCTTGGAGAACCTGTCTGCGGAGCAAGTCAGGCTCGGCGTCGACGCAATCGCGATTCTTGCCTCGGTGCAGGACTGGCTCGGCCGCAGCGAAGAAGCACTGCGATGCGCATCGCAGGGGCGGCGTGCCGCGATCGAATCCGGGAATCGGATGGCCGAGTTCTGGTTCACCCTCGCTGCTGCAATCGCACTCACCTCTCTCGGCCGATTGGAGTCAGCGCGAGAGACAGTGGAGTCGGCCGAGCAGTTAGCGCGGGTCTGTCTGAACAACGGACTCATTAGTGTCAGCCTCGGACTGGCTGCGGACATCTCTGTCAAGCTGGGCGATCTCGCTTCCGCGCGAACACAAGTCGAAGACTGCTTGACCTACCGCAGCGTTGTTACCGACCGCAACATGCAACTAATGGCGCTGGGCCTGGCTCTGCCAGCACTCGTTTCACTTGGTCGAAATGACGAGGCGATCGTCGAATTTGTGGACGATTCCGCGAGCAAAGGGATGACCGAGATACCAAAGACGCAGCGTGCGAGCTTGTATGAGTGGCTCGTCACTGCGGAGTTAGCTAGAGGCGACGTCGAGGCCGCCCGCCGCTGGTCTCACCTCGCTGCGGCAAGTGCAGATGACGTCGACATGGACCTTTCTACTGCTGCGGCCTCGAGAGCAGCCGCTGCAGTCAGTGCCGCGTGCGGCGAACGGTCGAGTGCACTGTCTTTCGCATCACGCGCAGTCAGCGCCGCCGAGCGAACCGGCAGACCCTACGAACTCGCTGAATCCCTCCTGTTGGAGGGACGCATTCTCATAAGTGCGGGCCAGTGGGAGTCCGCAGTGACAAAACTCGAGTCCGCGATGAAGACGTTTAGCGATTGCGGTGCGCGCGGCATGGTTTCGCAAGTCAGGCAACGGCTGCGCGAGTTAGGGGTGAACCACACCGGTCCCCGTCCCAAGCGAGGTGCCTTCGGAATCGATTCACTCAGCGGCCGAGAACGTGAAGTCGCAGACCTTGTTGCAGCTGGACTGACAAATCCGCAGATCGCCGAACAGCTGTTCCTCAGCGTACGGACAGTGGAATCTCACCTGCGCCGAATCTTCGTCAAACTCGATGCCGACAGTCGGGGAGAAGTCGCATCAGCGGTCCACCGAAGCCAAATCGTCGCCGACTAGCCTCCCCTACCGGTGGCAGGTCGTCGATCCAGAGTCGGTGAAGGTGCCGTTGCCCGGCGATTCTGCCCGCACGAAGCGCCAGTCATACGAGTTAGCACGCAAGGTCATCTCTAGATAGCCGAACGTATCTTTGCTGTTGGCCTGGGTAAAGGCATTCGGACTCACACCCCGCAGCCCCTTGCCGCCAGTTCCCACCACGAACTGGCGCATGCCTCGAGTGGGGTCTGCCGCGCCAGACGCGTTGCGGGGAACTTGGCGTTCGTAGTTGTGATCATGCCCGGCGAGCAACACCTCCGCTCCGTACTGATTCAGGACCTCCCAGAAGGGCTGCATGCCGTTGTCGTCGCCGTGATCCCCAATCGAGAATCGTGGCTTGTGTAGATAGGCAATCGTGCACCCTTTGGTATTGGCCGCAAGGTCTGTGCGCAGCCACTCCATCTGACGAGTGCCACATTCCTTGCCCACACACTCTGAGTTCAGTGCCACGACGTGCCAGCCACTGTTCGCTGTGTCACCTGTGTTGTACGAATACCAACCGTCACCTCGAGTACCCGCTACCCCAGTGTTCTTGCCGATCCCATTGAAGTAGTCGAAGTAGCCCTCTCCCGAGGCCTCATGGTTCCCCAGGACAGGCGCAACCTTTGCGTTAAGTCGACCCCAACTCTTGTCGTAGGAGCCGACGAAGTCGGCGTAGGCACCCTCGTTGTATTGAATGTCGCCCAACGGAACAACTTGGGTTATTCGGCTCCAGTTGCCCAGGATGGATTCCGACACCCACCACTGACGACACGATGCGCCGCTGCCGGATCCGCTGCCGAGTGACGGCGTTCCCACTGGACAGGCGATGTCGCCGGCTGCCGCAATCACTGCATCCCCAGGTTGATCAGGAACAGCCGGAACCGTCCGCGTTGGCGTTGGCGTCGAGGGCGGTGTCGGTGTCACGTTGACGAGGTCAGGCCGTGCCTGCCCAGCCTTCTGCAACTGGAACCGGTCCAAATTCACATAGTCACCTGGATAGCCCGACGTGAACGCAACGTACAC
>DMNR01000227.1:0-4098 GCA_003452655.1 Actinomycetota bacterium
AGATGTGTATAAGAGACAGCGCTATTGGCGCGTGCCCGACGTTGGTCCAGGGAACCGACTTCACCACGTTCTCGGACCTGCAAACACTGTTCACGGCTCAGCGGTTCTGCGACGAAGGTTCAATGACAGTCGACTTCACGTCCGATTTCACGTGGCCCGACGATGCTTCCCTCACCTGGGACGGGCAGGACCATCAGCCTTTGCTCCTACGTGGGACCGGTCCCAACACTCCAACGGTGACTGGCTACAAGGCCGCCGTCATTGTGAACAACTCCGATGGCGGCCTCACGGTTTCCAACTTGACGATCAAGAAGGGGGATGTCGGTCAAGATAACGCGATCTTCGGGAGCGTCGGAAACGTCGTGTTGAACAACGCGACTGTCCTTGGCCGAGCGGGCGAGGCCAACGGGCGGGCTATCCGGACGGGCGACGGCGACGTGTCGATCACCAACAGCACGATCAAGGACAACAACACAGGCTCGGGTGCGGGAGTCTCCGTGGACGGAGCACACTCCGTAACAATCACCAACTCCACGATCAGCAACAACCAAGCGACTTTCCAAGGCGGCGGCGGGATCTACGCGGAAACTGGAACGGTGACGATTCTGAATTCGACAATCAGCGGGAACTCAGCAAACCCAGGCAGCGGCGGCGGAATCTACCTGTCCGGCGCAGGATCAATCGTGGTGACGAACTCGACGATTAGCGGGAACTCAGCAACATCTAAGGGCGCGGGAATCGAGTCCTACGGATCAGTCGCCATTACGAACTCCACGGTAACTGGCAACACCGCGACCGACGCAGACGCCAGCGCGGGCGGCTTGTTGGGACACGGCATCGACTGGAACCTGAAGTTCGCGACTATCGCAGACAACACGGCTGGAACTGGAGGCGGTGGCAACATCAGTGACGATGTCGGATCGACTGCATTCACATCCATCGGATCCGTGATAGCAACAGCCGGACAGTCAAGCTGCACAGGCATCACGCCTGGCCCAACGAGCACCTACAACGCCACGGCGACGGGCGACTCTTCCTGCGGGTTCGGACAATCGGGCGGACCTGGGAACTTCTCGGCGACCTCCGGTGAGTTGAACCTTGGTGCGCTGGCCGTGAATGGCAACCCATCGGGCACCCAAACGATGCTGCCGAACACAGGCAGTACGTTGATCAATGCAGTGCCTGCCGCCACCGGCCAAGAAGCGATCGGACCAAACGCGACCGACCAGCGCTCGATCACGCGCACCGGCGAGTTCTGGGTCGGTGCGGCACAGGGGACGTCGTCCTCGACGTTGGCACAGACTCCCGCTTACAACTGCGTTCACAAGTCCGTCAATGTGCCACGTCGCGGCGCACGTTGGCTAATGAAAGCTAACTGCGTCACGAATGCCGGGCAGAAGATCACCGTGAAGGCATCCGCTCGCACACCGCGCGGCGACGCCAAGTTCTTCTCCGTGTATCGCAAGCGCGATGGCACCACGATGATTCGGACCTACGGCACGAAGATCAAGCTGACGCTCACGTGGTCAGCTGCGGCAACGGGAAGCTACTCCGCATTCAAGTACCGCCGCACGCAGACGACCTAGGCCGTCGGCCGCCTCAATGCCCAGGTCCGACCGTCCCTCAGCCCTGCTGAGCGAGAAACGCCTTCGGTGGATTCCCATTACCCGGCATGCCGCTTGCGGTATTCAAGGCTTGCGCCGCCGAACACTGAGTCCAGTTGGCTGACGGATTAGTCCCCAGCGAGATGTGTGCGGTGAGGTCACTGGGGTCCAACTGGTATTTCGTCATGGTGTTAGCGATCTCAGTCTTGTCGACCTCGTACACGAACCAAATCGTGCAGCTCGTCCCCGACTTCACCTTGGTGAGCCACAGGTGCAGGCACTGATTGACACCGGTGGATGTGCCGTTGGCGCACTTGTCGCTGGGAACCAATTCGGTGGTCTGGAACTGACTGACTTCATCAGTCCCGATCGGCATGACCAAATTCGCCGCGTCATACGAAGTAGACCCCGGCTTGCGCAGCAGGCTGTCCGTTGTCCCCGCTTCCGGAACGGTGATGGTTACTCCCGCACCGGTTGCCGTCACAGAGGTCAGCTGAACTTGGGCATAGGCGACACCGGTATGGGCATCGTCTCCGACCATCGCGCACCAGAAGCTGGTCTTTGCCGTAGGCGTGATCGTCGACAACGCAACCGGTGTCGTTGAGCCTTGCGTAAGCACCAAACTGCAATCGGATTTCAAAGTCGATCCAGCAATCAGTGGCATCTGTGACGTCGCCCAACTACCTGCGAACTGTCCGGCAGAGGACGTCCCGACGGTGTTGACCAGCGCCGTCAAAGAGGCTGCATCCAGCTTGCCGCCGGTCAACGCAACAGTCCCGAACGGTGCCGCGGCAGTGCCGTACGTGGCGGGCGTTCCCTCGATCGAATCGATAGTGATGTGCGGTCCGGCCGCGAGGTTCGGCACATTGCGTCCGTCTGACTTGATCCCGAGGTAGTCGCCGTACTCGTTGAGAACCAATGGAGTCAGCTGGGTCCACATACTGTTGTCAGCGCGCATGTACCAGAAGTTGCACATCTGCTGAAGCTTCTGGGGGTCATTGGTGTACTGAAAGCCGGTGTACAGCTTGTTGCACAGTGCCGGGTCGATCGGGCCCTGTTGGTTCGACTGACCCGAGGAGCAGTACTGGCCCCGGTGAGACAACGTTGCGTACTTGGCCGTGACGTCGTCACGCAGCTTCTGCAGGGACGCCGCGTCTGATGGCGGTCCGTACGGCGTGGGCGCAGGGCTCGGGTTGTTAGGCAGGTCCGCTTGCGGGAACCAATTGCAGAACTCGGCAGATCCACCGCCGGTTGCCGCGTTGGGTGCCGCCTTTGCTGGTGCCGAATCAGAACTGGCACTTGAACTGCACCCCGCGAGGGTCAGTGCGAAGGCCGTGGCAACGGCCACCACACCGAGGCGACTACTGGTCCGCAACTTCATGTTTCCTGCCTCTGTTCGGTGACAAGGCTCGCTCATCACTCGGCGCTATTCGTACGAGGCTAACGAAGATCGCCGCTGTTGGCAGCCTCACGTAACCCGACCGATTACGGCCCGTCAGGTGAGGCCGACGCCCCCTTGACGTACCCCTCAATTAGCTCGGCGACCCGTTCCCTGGCGACCCGAGGATCGAGCGACGACCCACGGCACAGACGGCGGGCCACGTATCCGGCAATTCCATCCAGAACGTCGCCATGCCCCATCCCATCGATCACCACGTGACGGCTGCTCCCGGCAGCTCTGGCGAACCATTCGTGATTCACCGCCTCGGGGGCACATCGACCTGCATTTGCAGCGCCAACGATCAGCGGGTCGAAACCAAAATCGGTCGACCGTGCGGTGGCGAATCGTTCGGGCACCCGAGGATTGCCGCCGTCGACTGGATCAATCAACACCAGGCCGGAGATTCGGATGCCTTCATGTTGCAGTTGTTCAGCCGCCAACCAGGCGGCTTGGCCGCCCCGGGAATGTCCGCCGAGGAACACGGCGGGGCCCGTGGCTGCGATCGACCCGACGATCAATGCGGCGGCGATTGCCTCGTCGCGGGCGGTGAAGCTGCCCCGCAGCACGCTCGGCGTAGGCCGGTACGNNGTACAACTGAGGAACCGTGATAGCCGTTCCAGCGTGAGCAACCGGCTCCAGCAACTCTCGATAGGCCCCCGCGGGGGTCAGGAATCCGGGCAGGAAGACGAGATGGCGGCTTCTCGACGTTCCGAGTTCCACACCGTCACCTCCTGCGGCCCTAATGAGTTCGCCGCCAGCAATGAGCGACGACAGAGGCATATGCTGCACTGAATGGATCAATCGTCGCATGCAGATCGGCCGGAGCATGGCGCAGCGGCACAGGCTGATGAGCCGTTCTGGAAGGTCGATACCCGAGGAACCATTTTGTCGGTCCACCTCACTCCTCGTTCGAGCCGAGAACAGGTGACCGGCTGCATCGACGGTTGGCTCAAGGTCAAGGTGACGGCTCCTCCCACTGATGCAAAGGCCAACGACGCGTTGATCAAGTTCCTTGCGAAGCAGCTTGGTGTCGCACCCTCGAAGTTGTCCATC
>DMNR01000227.1:4141-13318 GCA_003452655.1 Actinomycetota bacterium
CAGCGACTGCTGACCACCTGATCGCCGTCGGCGTCACCTGGTCGATACCTAGCCAAGACTCGCCGTTGAGCTTACGATCGCAATGACTCAACCAACCCGCAGTACCGGAGGCAAAGTGCGTCGCATCATTGCCGTGGCCAGTGCGGTGACGCTGATGTCGGTGGGTAGCTTGGCCACCATCGGGCAGGCAGCCGCCGCGCAAACCTCAAGCACTCAGTCGCGCGCGTCACGTGGCGACACCAGCGGCCCGCTAGCGCTGGTCTACCGGGGCCCAGCCGGCTGTGGGAACGGTTGCAGCGAGGCTGCCGCTGCAATGCTGCGCAGCTCCAAATACCACTTCACTGTTCGCTTTGTGGGACCAAACGAGAAGCGCAAACTTGTGCCAAGTTCTTTTGCCGGAGTTGCCCTGTACGTGCAACCCGGTGGTAACACGAGCGTGGCTCGTGCGAACAGGTTGCTCGGCGCTCAAGCCCAGCAAGTGATTGCCGACTACGTCCGAGGCGGCGGGCGCTACCTCGGCATCTGCCAGGGTGCCTACCTTGCCGGAACCGATCCCGGAATGGGCCTGCTTTCTCCTGGGAACAGCGATCAGTACATCGCCACAAAGGGTGCGTCCACAAAGTCCGAGGCAGACACAGTGATTCCGATCCGGTGGGGCAAGAAGAAGGTCTACATGTACTTCCAGGATGGTGCGTACCTGATACCCAGCGGAGTCGCTGGGGAGAAGATCCTCGCCCGCTACACCAACGGCAAGGTCGCAGCGCTGACCAAGCCGTACGGCGCGGGTCGAGTGGCCGTGATCGGGCCACACCCGGAGGCGCCTAGGTCCTGGTATCGAGAAGCCGGGCTGCGCGATCGGGATGGCAACGATGCGCGGTACGGGCACAAGTTGATCAACTCAGTGATGCGCTAAGCCGCAACAACGGTCGACGTCAACCGCGGACAGTGAGCTTGACGGTGCTGCCCGGGGCGAGCCGTGCGCCAGGGGCAGGCGATTGAGCAACCACCGTGCCCGATCTCACCCAAGCTCCGCCAGCGTTTGGGTCCGCCGCAACCTCGACGACAAGTCCGCGCGATCGCAACGTCGGATCTGCATCGTCGACAGATTGACCCCGAATATCGATCATGATCACCTGGTTATCGACCGGCCGACCAGGTGCGAGCAGATACGCCGGATCGACACCCGGCAATTGACGGACCGGTTTGTCTTCGAGGTAACTCAACATTCCGGCCTTCCACAAATCCGCCGGAAGCGTGCTGCCGTAGACAGTCTCGTAGCCCATGACGCCGTGGAGGGTGTAACGAGGGGAACGAGGGTCTCCCGTCCAGACTGCCGCTGCAACTTGGGGTGTGAAACCTGCGAACCAGGCAGAACCGTTGTCTTCACCAGTTCCTGTCTTGCCTGCTGCCGGACGACCTGGCAGCGCCGCGGGGCGCCCCGTGCCGTTATCGATCACACCCTGCAACACGCTGGCGGCAGTGTCGGCGACGGCCGGGTCCACCGCCTGTCGGCAACGGTCGGCGACCGGATTGGTGATGACTTGCCCATTCGGCAAGGTGACGGACTTGACCAAGGTCGGCGGGCACCAACGACCGTGCGCGGCGATGGCTGCGTATGCACCGGCCATGTCGGTCACGGAAACGTCGCGCACACCAAGCGCGAAGGTTCCCTCTTTCTTCCCCGGGTAGCTGCTCGTTCCGGGCTTGCCAATGCTTGTGATGCCCAGGCGCTTCGCAGTGTCGGCGACCGCCGGGATTCCGACCCGCTCCTCAAGTTGGACATAAGCGGTGTTGATGGACATCTCGGTAGCTCGCGAGATTGAGACATCGCTGGCCGACAAGCCTTCGGCGTTGTGGTAGCCGCCGTTGGGGTTGTCGAATTTATCGCTGGTGTACTCGCTGCCGCCGGGCAATGTTGTGCTCAACGGGATCCCGTCCTCAAGCGCGGCCACGAGCGTGAACAACTTGAAGGTTGAGGCGGGTGAGAACTTCTTGGCCATTGCCAACGGAATTTCGGTGGCACCCTTGCCTTCACCGAATGCACGGTTACTCGCCATGCCCTTGACGTATCCAGTCCCGGGTTCGACCAGCGTGATCGCATTCGCCACCCGGTTATCAGCCGGGATCACATCCTTGGCGGCCGCTGCCACATCTTTCTGGGTCTTCGGATCGACAGAAAGCTGGACCGTCAGGCCTCCCGCTCGCAGCAGGTTCGTCGCTTCCGGACCAAGCCAGTCGGCGGCCTTCAGCTCACGCAGGGCACCGTCGCACACCATGCCCCAATCACGGCCCGCCACCTGGCATCCCTGCTCCGGGAGTGATAGCGCGAGGGTGATCGGTTCCGCCTGAGCCTGCGCTGCCTCGGCCGCTGTCACCATCCCTTGGGCCGCCATAGCGTTAAGCACCTGGGCGCGCCGAACGAGGGTTCGCTCAGGATTGAGTCTGGGATCCAAGCTGACCGGCGACTGCAGGACGCCAGCCAGCGTTGCCGCCTGCGACAGGGTGAGTTTGGTCGCGTCCGTTGAGTAGTAGCGCCGTGCCGCAGCTTGGATTCCGTAGGCACCGGATCCGAAGTACCCAACATTGAGGTACCCCGTCAGAATGTCTTCCTTCGAGGTAGACTTCTCGATCACTGTGGCCAGGTGAGCTTCAGCGACCTTACGCTTCCAACTGCGTTCGGTGAGGGCATCACGAGTCTCAGCAGTGGCCTCACCGCCAGCTTCGATCGCAGCCTGCGTGAGGCGCAGGTTCTTTGCGTACTGCTGGGTGATCGTCGATCCACCCTGTACCGAGTCCCCGCCCCCGGTGGCGACGAGGGCTCGCATGGTTCCGATGGGATCAACACCGCTGTGACTGTAGAAACGAGCATCTTCGACCGCAACCACAGCCTTGCGAATCCACGGCCCTTGTTGGTCGGCAGAGACCGGAACGCGGTTGGTCGAGAAGACCTCAGCGACCTTCTTGCCGTCTACCGTCAGCAGCTTGGTTCGGCCCGGCAAAGATGGCGCCGGAACGGAGTTGGGCTGGTTCTCCCATTCGTTGTGAATCACGCCGGTGGCGGCAATTCCAACGGCCGCAGCAGGGAATAGCCCTGCCGCAACTACCGCACCGGCAATGACCGCCAGGCCCGTGAGCTTCGCCATGCGCGATGCCACTGCTGGACGCCGCGCACCCTGGTGGGTGCGCGCAGCGCCTGCGGAGAACACCTCGTCGAGGCCAGCACCTGGAGCCTTCGTCTCTTTTGGACTCATGGCGACGCGCTCGCAACCGGTTCGGGGCCAATTGCGTAGCGGTAGGTCACCGCTGGTCCAGATCCTGGAACGGGAATGGTCACGTTGACGTTCAGCCAAGCGGTTGCTGCCCCAACTTTGCGATTGCCAGCGATGACAAATCCGTCCTTCTCAGATCCAACGATCTTGGTCGCCCATCCCGCTGACTGCAGGCCCTGGTTGACCTGAGTCGTCGTCGCCGTGGCACTGGTGCCGGAAGGGGTCAGCGTGACAGCGCTCCAGCCTTTGGCGCCGGAACTGTCGATGGGCTTAACCCCTTCGACCAGTTGCGCGCCTGCCGTCACTGGTACGCCATCGGGCAAGGCGGTTGCTGGCTGGGTGGAAACTGACGCCTGCGCAGATGCTGAGGTGACGGTCGCATCCGGTGTGGCCTGCGTGGAACAAGCCGACAAGACGACAACGAGCCCCGCGGCAGCGGCTAGCGTCGGGGCACGCAGTGAGCTCATTGCGTCCCCCCTGGCGTCACCTGTGAAGGATCCGGAACTGGCGACTCGCTCGGTTGCGACGTCGTCGGTTCCGGCAACAACGTCCCCTGACGCCACTCATCTACCGAATCCTGGTACTTCTGCTTCGCCTTTGAAAGACGGTCCTTCGCCAGGTCAAGTTCCGTCCGATAGTCATCCCACGACTTGGCGATACTCGCCTTCGCGACCCACGCCTGGTGCTGGTTCGGCCAATTGAGCATGTTGACCATTCGTTGCCCTTGCGCCTGAGTGTCCTTGACCAGCGCGGTGATGACAGCTTCGCGGGCACCAGCAGCGAGTTCCGCCTCTGTCGTGACGGGGTTGATCGTTCCCGCAAAGTCCCAACCACAACCGGGGCCCGAGTTGTCGATGGCAGGGATCATGGCGATCGAAACGCCGTCGCCTATGTCGGGCGCGGTTGGCTCTTTGAGCGCGTCACCGTCGGTGCTGGGTTCTGGGTCCTTGGGTGGTGCGAACTTCTTCACGTCAGGCAGGAGCGGTGCCGTGGCACGCGCAGCGGTCGCCGGATCTGCTCCGTCAGGCGCCGGAGGCGACCCGGGTAGCACCTTGATGGGGGCCAACTCTGGGACAGTAACAGGGGTCGGGCCGGACCACGTCGACTTCGGCTGCTTGTCCTTGATGGCAGCAATCTGCGTCTTACTGAGCACCGGATAATCTTCGAGTTTGCGTGGGCTGGCGACTTTGAAGCCGGTGTACTTTCCCGAATAGGGATCGCGCTCGACGTGATCATTCGTGCGCTCCGAGGTCGGGTCAACACAGATGCGCGCCAGCCGCGCCTTCATGACTTTCTGGCCCTCGGTCAGGACCCGAGTGACCCACTCGGACGGATCCGATCCCGCGCTGCTGGCCGATGTCGCGATGAGTACATCCCCGATCCGGCGAACCCCGCTTGCCCAGCGGCCGTCGCCGCTGGAAATCCCGGCGCGAAACTCATCCGCATTGTCACTCTTGGAAACTTCTGCGCAGTTACCGGCGTTCTTCTCGAGGTCGTCAAATGCGCCCGCCGCCGCCCCGGCACGCCACGCGGCAACTTGCACAGTCAGCCCGACGCCGGAATCGCTGAGTCGGATCGCCTCGCTGCGAACCCAGCCTTTTACTTCCGTATCGCAGATCTTGATTTGGTTTGCCTGCGGGACCGACGCATCGGACTCAAGCTTCAGGTTCGAAGCGATGTCGGTCGCGCTGCCGCGAATGGCATCGTCAGCCGGGATCGGCGTGGCTACCGGCGGCGCCTGCGCGGCCTGCTCGACAACCGCACTGGGGGCGGCCACGGCGCCTGCATCGGCCACCGAAACGGCCCACCCGACGGTGCCCAAAGACAGCACAGCGAGGGCGACCCCTAGGCCGCCGTACACCGCAAACTGCCGATTCACCCCCTGATTGTGCAACGAGATGTAATTCTTGGGGCGAGGAAGGGCAATACCCACGCCAACGTGTTGGATTTCTCCGGTGACAACGCCCAAGAATCCGCGTTTGACGCACCTAAGCCAGTCTCACGACCGTCACCGTTACCGAGGCATCAGACCCCGTCTGTTCAACCGATACCTGCACCTGGGTGGTGTCCTTTAGGTATGTGGTGACCCTCGCGGGCCCTTGCGTCGAATCCGTTTGGAGGTCGTACCCGTTGGCGAGCATTTTTGACTTCACGTCGCTGCCCGCCGCCACCGCATCACCCGGGCCCAAATACAGCGCGACCGCCGAGTCGCCGGAATCGACGACACTCTGCAGGGCTAACCCACTCGGAGCGGCAACATCCGGCGGCCAACTGTCGGGCAGTTTGCTGCCCTCTCCAACCACGAGAGAACCATCGGTAGAGCTCACCGAAACCTCCGGCGAAGGGCTCGCGGTGCCCGAACCAGATGAACAGCCAGAGATCAGCAGACCTACCGCGAGCAAGGCCGAACCGAGCACCCACCCCCGCAACTTGTGCAACGGACCTCCCTAACAATCACGCGTGGCGTCGAATGTGTTCACGGGGCCGATTTGCAACCTGCCTGGCCCATCGCCACGCCGTCCACCAACCCACCTGCACTGTATTGCCGATAACGTCGAATTTGGTCGGTAAGACACCCTGCGAAAGGTCACACAGTGAAGGCTTGGCGAGTTCACGAATTTGCCCCCTATCGTGAAGCCCTGATCTGGGAGGAGTGTCCCGACCCTGAACTTCCGAGCCCCGACTCAAGCGTGATCGAGGTCCATGCCGCTGGAGTCAACTTCCCGGACATCCTCTTCATCCAGGGTGAGTATCAAATCAAACCTCCGCTGCCCTTCGTGCCGGGTATTGAGGCGGTGGGAACGGTCGTTGAGGTCGGAGCCGAAAGCAAGTACAAGATCGGTGACCGAATCGCGACTACCGGAATCGGAGCCTTCGCTGAAAAGATGGCCGCCCAAGATGCAATGACATTCCTGGTACCAACAGGCATGAACAACGTCGATGCTGCCGCGATCCGCATCATCTATGAAACCTCCTACATGGCCATCAAGTACAAGGCCCAGATGCAGCCCGGCGAAGTCCTGCTCGTGCACGGTGGTGCTGGCGGTGTCGGGACGTCCGCAATCCAAGTCGGCAAAGCACTTGGCGGCATGGTCATCGCCACCGCGACCGGCGACCGGGACATCCAGGTATGCCTGGACACTGGTGCCGACCACGTCATCGACTGGCAGAACGAGGACATCGTCACCCGGGTCAAGGAACTGACGGATGGTCGCGGCGCGGACGTGATCTACGACCCCGTGGGCGGTGATGCCTTTGATGCGTCAACCCACTGCATTAACTTCGAAGGGCGCTTGATTGTCATTGGCTTCGCGAGCGGCCGAATTCCCGAGATCAAGGGTCACATGATCTTGAATAAGAACATGTCCGTGATGGGGTTCTTCTGGACGAACTACCTGTTCAAGCGACCCGACCTGGTTGACGACTACCAGGATGAGATCAACCGGCTGTACCTCGAGGGCAAGTTTCCCCCGGTGGTATCCGCCGTTATGCCAATGAGTGACCTACCGGCATCCCTTGACATGATCATGAACCGAGATGCATACGGCAAGATCGTTTTGGTCAACGACTAGGCCTCATCGGGCACCGAGCTACCGTCAACTGGACTAACGGCTTTCGCCGCGGTTTCGTCGTGCGGGATCTCCGGTTCCGCCTGCCCTGCCAAGATAGTCGAGCAAATCAGCGCAAGAACAAATCCCACAACCGCTAGCGGCCAAAGGCCCTCACGCGTTCGGTCTCCAAGGAACAGGATTCCGATCAAGGACGGCAATACCGTTTCGATTCCGAAGACCAATGCAGTCACTGTCGTCACCGTCGCCCGCTGCAATGCTGAGGCGAAGAAGAGCAGACCTAGCGCACCGTAGATGACGACCGCGTACGCACTGGGATCCTTGAACAGCTCCCAAATTGGGTCGGGAACTTCAAGGCTGCGGGCCGCAATCCCCATGCCGCTGAACGCGACACCGCTGACCACGGCCAACCCGATGCCAGCTCGCCGCTCAGGCAGCCACGTAACGCCGAGAGCCAGCACGCCCACGACCACTACCCCGGCCAGCTCGAGCCAGCGCCACTGCAACGCGAGTTCCTGGGCCTGTTCCGGCTGCGCGGACAGCGCCAGCAAAATCAGGCCGATCATCAAGCCCGGAAGCGCAAGCTTCTCCATACTCGAGAGCTTCACCTTGAGGAAGGTCACAGCCAAGATCGCCGTGATTCCGACGCTGCTGGCGATGAGTGCTTCGGACAAGAACAACGGCAAGAACTGGATCGCCACAATGCCGAGAACAAAACCGAGACCGTCTGCCGCTAGCCCGATGAGGCACGGCAGTTGCTTGATCATTCGCATCATCAAGCGCGGGTCGAGCGCCCCAGATTTTTCAGTCCTGTCGGCAGCGACTGACTGCAGGATGGACCCGATCGCGTAGGACACCGCGGCAGCAAGTGCAGCGATCAGCCCAACGGTCATGCCTCATCCAACCAGAGCCACGCCCTTGCGGCGAGGTAGCGACAACCCGATGGGAGGAGCAAGCTTGCGCCATGACGGATTTGATCTCGGACAGGTTTGCCATGGTGCTCCACGAACCGGGCAGCACCGAACAGAATCGATTGGTTCCGACAACGACTGCGCCGCTGCATCCCGGCGCTGGTGAAGTGCGGGTCGCGATGGCCGCCTGCGCAGTCTGCCGGACTGATCTGCAAATTGTGTCCGGTGATCTACCCGCCCACCGACTGCCCATCGTGCCCGGGCATCAGGTCGTAGGGGTCATAGACGCAGTGGGATCAGGCGTGGACGCGTCTCGGATGGGCGAGGCCGTCGGCGTCTCCTGGTTCGCCGGATCGTGTGGGCATTGTCAGTGGTGTTTGACCGGCCGCCAGAATCTCTGCGAACAGGCGGAGTTCACCGGCTGGTACCGCGACGGTGGATACGCGACGTCGATGCTCGCCCGCGCTGACTGCGCATTCGAGTTGCCCGCCGACTACCGCCCCGACCTAACTGGCGAGCAGCGAGCAGTCGCACTGTCGCCTCTGTTGTGTGGCGGCGTCATCGGCTATCGGTCGCTACGGATTGCAGAGGTCGGTCCACAATCTGCTGGACTTCGCCTCGGACTCTATGGATACGGAGCCTCCGCGACGCTCGTTCTGCAAGTTGCGAAATTCTGGGGCGTAGAACCGTACGTGGTGACCCGGTCGGAACCCGAGGTACAGCGCGCACTCGCGGCGGGAGCTACCTGGGCCGGCACCTACGACCAGGCACTGCCCGTCAAGCTGAATTCCGCAATCACCTTCGCACCGTCGGGTGACGTTGTGATCACTGCGCTCAAGGCTCTCGAGCGCGGCGGAACGGTTGCCGTAAATGCCATCCATCTGGATCGGGTCCCCGAGTTCAACTACGACGACCTCTGGTGGGAACGATCGATTCGATCCGTTGCGAATGTGACTCCCGCGGACGTCCGAGAATTCTTGGCCTTGGTGGGACCGGCCGGTGTGCAAACGATCTACGAAGAACTCCCCCTCGCGCAAGCCAACACTGCACTGCGTCGCCTGAGTGCCGGAGACGTCTCCGGTTCCCTAGTGCTCACGACGTAGAGTGCTCGCCATGGCCAACTTCCCCACCGCACCCATCGCCGCCGCCGGACTTATCGCGGGCTTCGCAGTCGCTGACGCCACCGGCAACCGACCGCTCGGCGGTGTTGTACTGGCCGTCGGTGGAATCACCTGTGCCTGGGCGTGGAATCGGAAGTCGGGGCCGCTCACCGCCGGAGCATTGCTCGCGACCTACGTTGCCGCGTTCGCTGTCTCCCATCCACTCGCGAAACAGATCGGCGCGTGGCCAAGCGTGTTGGCTGTGTCAGCGGTCACTGCTGGTGCCGCCTACGTCGGCTCGGACAGGCGGCCCGCGATCACGAGGACT
>DMNR01000227.1:13367-19436 GCA_003452655.1 Actinomycetota bacterium
ACCGACAGCATCGGGCGTCCGCGACGGATCGTGCGCCCCAAAATCTCCAGGTTCGTCGCAGGCGCTGCCTCGATGACCTTGTCGCGCGGGATGACCACCGACTCGTCGGTGGAACCGGACACATACACGAGAGCCTGTTCAGTCAGAGCTATCGCTCCAATGCCTTTGAGCCCAGTGCGATCGGGGTCACTGCAGCCCTCGCACGATGCCGCCGTCGACATCAGCGGTGGGCGCCCGTGGAGCTCCTTGGCCAGCCCGGCGACGCCAGCATTGACCTTCTTGGCCAGGATCGGGCGAACAATAAAGAACGTGATGCAGAACGCGAGAACAATCGTGATCAAGATGGCGCCAAGCACCGTCCACAGAACCGTCATGGATCGTGTTTCTCACCGAAGCAATGCCACGTGTGTACGACCCCACTGAACCAAACGAACAGATTTGCCACGTCGGGGCGTGAACTTGTCCCCACCCGAACGCTGCGGCCGCAAATACCCAGACACGCTCGCGACTGCTTCGCCAACGCTGTCGACTCCTGACAGACTGGCGCGCATGTCTGCGACCGAGAACCTGACCCGAGCCGAATGCGATGAACGCGCGGCCCTGGTGTCCGACGTTTCATACTCCGTCACCCTCGACTTGGCTGGGGCTGGCGAACCTGACCCACACCCCACGTTCCGTTCGGTGACGACCGTTAACTTCTCCGCAGGATCACCGGGAACCTCAACCTGGCTGGATCTCATCGCCGACCGAGTGCTGTCCATCACGCTCAACGGCCGCGAGCTCGACCCGGCAGCAGTCTTCGACGGAGCACGCATCCAACTCGACGGACTTGAGACGGGCAATACGGCCGTCATCGTCGCCGACTGCAGCTACATGCGAACCGGCGAGGGACTCCACCGATTCATCGATCCAGTCGACCGCGAGACCTACCTCTACACCCAGTTTGAAGTCGCCGATGCCCGTCGAGTGTATGCCTGTTTCGAACAACCGAGCCTGAAGGCAGATTGGCAATTGACGGTCACGGCGCCGAGCCACTGGCAAGTTGTGTCGAACTCCCCGACCCCAGAACCAATCCCCGTGTCAGAAGCGACGGCAACGTGGGAATTCGAGCCAACGCCTCGCATCAGCACTTACATCACCGCCATCGTCGCCGGGCCGTACCACGTGGTGCGCGACGAGTACGTCGGCCCAAACGGCACGTACCCACTCGGGGTCTTCTGCCGCAGTTCTCTGGCCGATTACCTCGATGCCGACGAGATCTTCACGCTCACGAAACAGGGATTCGAATTCTTCGAGGAAACCTTCGCGACCCCGTATCCCTTCGCCAAGTACGACCAACTGTTCGTTCCGGAGTTCAACGCCGGAGCGATGGAGAACGCTGGCTGCGTGACATTCCTCGAGGACTACGTCTTTCGGTCCCGTGTCACCGATGCCGCATACGAACAGCGGTCTAACACAATCCTCCATGAGCTCGCACACATGTGGTTCGGGAACCTCGTCACGATGCATTGGTGGGACGACCTGTGGTTGAACGAATCGTTCGCCGAATGGGCTTCGCACTTCGCAAACGTCAAGGCGACTCGATTCACCGACGCGTGGACGACATTCCTCAACCAACGCAAAGCATGGGCGTACCGCCAAGATCAACTACCGTCGACGCACCCGATCGCCGCGGACATGGTGGACCTCGATGCAGTGCGCGTGAACTTCGACGGAATTACCTACGCGAAGGGTGCAGCTGCATTACGCCAGCTCGTTGCCTGGGTCGGAGAGGATGAGTTTGTCGACGGATTGCGCCAATACTTTACCCAACATGCCTGGGGCAATACGCGGCTTACTGATTTGTTGGCTGCGCTGAGCAAGTCGTCGGGGCGCGAACTCGATTCGTGGGCCGCTCAGTGGCTCCAGACCTCAGGCGTCAACCTGCTTCAGCCTGAGGTCGGAATTGATGCCGACGGCAACTATGTCCGGGTCGTGCTTCGACAAGAACCTCCAATGCAACCAGAGGGCGTGGCGCCAACGCTGCGAGATCATCGCGTCGCGCTCGGTCTCTACGACATGTCTGACGGCAATCTCGAACGCAGACAACAGGTTGAGCTCGACTTGGTGGGTTCGGGGGTGAGCGTCTCCGAGCTCGCAGGACACAAGGCCGCAGACCTGCTTTTGGTTAACGATGGTGACCTGACGTTCGCCAAGATCCGGTTGGATCCGGCAAGCGCCGAGACGGCTATTGCATCAGTGGGCAACTTCAGTGAGTCGCTGCCGCGGGCACTGGTGTGGGGTGCCGCGTGGGACATGACGCGCGACGCCGAGATGAGCACTGGTGACTACCTGCAACTCGTACTCGGCGGGCTGCCGCGTGAGGGTGATGTCGGCGTCGTGCAGCAGCTAATTCGGCAGCTGCGCACTGCGATCGAGCTTTACGCCACCAACGAGAACCGTCCGCACTACCAGCGCAAACTCGCCACTGCGTTGCACTCACTGATGGTGGCAGCACCCGATGGCAGTGACCACCAACTCGCATTCGCTCGCGGATTCATCGCCACCGCGTCAAGCCCTGCCGACCTTGGATTTGTTGGGGAGTTGTTAGCAGGTGAGAGCAGCCTTGAGGGCTTGGTGGTCGATGACGAACTGCGGTGGTCCATGTTGCAGCGCCTGGTCATCACCGGTGTGGCCGGAGATCGGGAGATCGATGCCGAACTTGAACGAGACAACACCGCCACCGGAATCCGTCATGCACAGCTCGTTCGGGCGGCGCGACCAACTGCGGAGGCCAAGAGTCTCGCCTGGGACGAGGCACTCAACGATGAGTCATTGGCAAACCACCTGTTGGCGGCCACCATCGGCGGCATCATGATCAGCGAACAACGGGAATTGCTGCGGCCTCACGTCGAGCAGTACTTCGATTCCATCGCCTCTACTTGGCAACGTCGGACTCCAGAGATGGCTCAACAGATCGTGTCGGGGCTGTATCCGATCTTGCTGGTGGAGCCCGCGACGATCACCCTCACAGAGGACTTCCTTCACCACCACCCCGATCTGCCAACAGGCGCCAAACGGCTGGTGGCCGAGGCACTCGATGGTGTCCTGCGAGCAATGCGCTGCCAAGAACGCGACTCCAGATAGCGACTTGCCGCAAGCGACCACGGCGCCGACCCGACCGCGGTGCGGCAGCCGTCAGAATTAGTCAGGCAGGTCTGTATGCAGAACGCGCAATGACCGAGCGTGGTCGCCGAGCACGATGATGCCGTCGCGAATACCCGCCGCGATATCCCCAATCGCGAACCGGGACGTCATCGTGAGGCAGGCGAGTCGGCACGACTGATCATCGAGGTGGTCACGAACGATTGCACCGGTGACGACCTCAACAAAGCGCGATTCCGGATCGACCGCAACCAGCACCGACATATCGGGGTCATCAAGTTGACGGTGAATGGACAGCGCTGAATCTCGGCGGGCGGGCAGTTTGCCCACATACGCGCTGAAGTGGGCTCCAGTGGATTCACCGGCCCGCATCAAAGTTCGTTCAAGTTCTGCAAGCTGCGCGGTCGTGAACGCGGTATCGACCAAATCACCATCTAGCACTTGCTCCACCTTCCTTCGCAATCGTCAGATCGCGGCCTTCAGAAAACTCGCCAGCTGCCGTTACTGAAATGGCGGCCTTCACATCGGTTCCAGCTCGTCCGTTGATGATGATCGGCTCGTAGTTCCACGGTTCGCCTGGACGGTAACGGCCTGCACGCGTCCAGCCAGGGGCAAGCGTCGCAAGCACGACGACGAGTACGACAACGGCAGGAATGCCAATTACAAGCAGCAACAACTGCAGTCCGGAAGGATTCACAGCCAAACGGTAGCGTCGTGAAGGGGTGTTGCGCTCCCCAGATCGCGCCAGATTGGCCTATCCGGACTTTGCAGATCCACCGAGCGCGTTGATGATCTGTTCCATCCGTGCGATTTTGGGGTAGTCCTCGATGAACACGGGCACGCCCTCGCTGTCAGCCAGGGGAACCCGCCAGTTGGGGTATTCATCCTGGGTGCCGGGCTGGTTCTGCGTCCGACGTTCACCGACGAGGTCAGCAAGGGAGACGGAAACCAGCTTCGCCGGGGACCAGGTCACGAAGCGGTGAAGCGCTGTGACGACACCGTCCTCGCCGGCACCTGGGCGCAGTAACCCGTCGTGTTCCAAGGTCTCGCGCCAACTGGCAATCTCGACTGCGTGATCCGCCCACTCCTGTTCTGGAGTTCGCGTCAGCAAGCCGAGTTCTTCCCGTAGTTTGACGTGATCACCTGCTAGGTAGCCCAATGTCGGTGGCAAGTCGTGCACCGTGACAGCAGCCATCGCGTTTGCCCGCCATTGCTGCGGCGGGATCGGCTCGCCGTCAGCGCGTTCGAACCAAAGGATGGTCGTCCCCAGCACCCCCCGCTCGGCCAAGAAGTCACTGACCCACGGTTCGACAGTCCCCAAGTCCTCCCCGACGATCACGGCGCCCGCGCGGTGAGCTTCCAACACGAGGATGTTCACCATTGCGTGGTGGTCGTATCGCACATAGGTACCTGCCGATGGCGCCGAACCCTTGGGTATCCACCAGAGTCGGAAGAGCCCGAGCACATGGTCAATCCGCAGACCGCCGCTATGCCGCAACAGTGTCTTGAGCATGTCCCGATAGCTGGCGTATCCGGTCGCCGCCAGCTGATCTGGTCGCATCGGCGGCTGGGACCAATCCTGACCCACTTGATTGAAGGCATCGGGTGGCGCTCCGACAGTCACTCCCGCCGCCATTACGTCACCGTCAGTCCACGTGTCGGCTCCGAACGGATGCACACCCACAGCGAGGTCGTGCATGACTCCCACGGACATCCCCGCGTCAATCGCCGCCTGCTGCGCCCATGCCATCTGCTGGTCAAGCACCCATTGCAACCAGCAATGGAAGTCGATCGCGGATCCGTGTTCAGCTCTAAACGCCGCTACCTGCTCGCTTGAATGATCTTGATAATCCGTCGGCCACTCATTCCACTTTGGCCCAAACTGCTCGGCGAGTGCACACCAGGTTGCGAACTTGACGAGGGCTTCACCTTCGGCTTCGCGATAGGCCCGGTATTCCGCGCTTCGACCCGGGGAGAGCGCAACAGCGTGAATCTTCTGCAACGCCTCGCGCTTGTGCTTCCAACTGGTATCCCGGTCGAGCTGCTGATCTGTATTCAATTGCAGCGAGAGTGACTGCGCGTCCCGCGTGACATCCGCCAACGTCTCGGCCGGGAGGTAGGCGAACTCCGGGATCAACTCAACCCGCAGATAGAGGGGGTTGACGTAGCGTCGCGTCACCGGGAGGTAAGGCGAGGGTTCCATTCCCGGAGTGGGAGCGCACGCGTGCAGCGGATTGACCAACATGAACGAAGCGCCGTGTTCACGACCGAACCAGGCGGCCATGTCGCTGAGGTCTGCGAGGTCGCCGACACCCCATGACCGATGCGACCGGGCTGAGTACAACTGCGTTGCCACACCCCACCCCTGGCGGTTCCCGGTGGTCGCCGGCATCTCCAACTGCTCCGGACACACAACGAATGAGCACCGGTGTTCCACTCCACCAACTTCAGCGACGAACTCGTGCCAACCGAGCGGCAGGTCGTTGGGGACTCGGAACACGACCTCGTCCACGCGAACACTCTTGACTTGACCCGGCTTCACCTTGCGATCAGTGCGCGACACGTCGAACCGCCGCCCGCCCTCTTCGAGCTCCACCCAGACGCGCACGGACTCATCGCCACGCACGTGCACCCAGGTTTCCCAAGGTTCCTGATCCGGACCCGTGGTCCGGCGGACCACAATCACCGGCGGGACGGTCGCTTCCCAATGTGCATTCTTGAGAGCAGCCAATGAACGCCGACACTGTTGCGCGGTCTTTGCCGCAACTCCAAGCGAGGCAAGCACGCTTCGGATGGATTCCGGCGCGACCTTGGTGAGAACGCCAACCTGATCGGTGTACTCAACTGCAACACCATAGGCCGAAGCCAATGCGGCAAGATCCGGATCGATCGGGGCGGAGGCCGCCTTCTTCTTGGCCATCACCA
>DMNR01000338.1 GCA_003452655.1 Actinomycetota bacterium
AACCCGCCCGCCCCGCCGAAGATTGAGCCTTACAAGACTCACCTCGCTTACGTTAAGGAACGCCGGTCTGACGGTGACGGCGGAGACATCCTGCAAGAGGCGCTCGACCGTCACCGTGCTCAATCCACGGACTAATTGTCCTAGTGCTCTTCGAGGTCAAACCCCTGTCAGTTCGTTGGTCTTCGCCTGATCCTGTGCCGTGCTCCGGTCCTTCTGCTGACCAAGCTGACTGCGATCTGGCGACCAGCCGGGGCGCTTGACCAAGTGCTTCACGCGTTCGGATGGACTGTTACCCGCCCTCACATCGTGAATCATCTCGACCCAGCCGTGACTCATGACCTTGACTGGGTTCTGGGTGTCAATCGGCTTGGTCAGCCCATACTCGGGTAGATCCTCTTCCTCAGCGTAGGAACCAAAGGCGCGATCCCAGACCATGAAGATTGCGCCGAAGTTGCTGTCGAGATATTGCTTCTGTGACGCGTGGTGGACGCGATGATGGCTCGGGGTATTGAAGATGTACTCGATGGGCCGTGGCAGCTTCTTGACGTACTGGGTGTGGAAGAACAGTGAAAGGCCCGGGCCAAGCAGACCCACCGTCAGCACGATGATTGGGTTGAACCCGAGAAGGATCAGGGGAAGGTTCAACAAGATCCCGGCCACATGGTCAAAGGGATGAAGTCGCCCGGCAGTGGAGTAGTTGAACTCCTTGCTTGAGTGGTGAACGCTGTGGCTGGCCCACATGACGCGAATCGTATGACCGCCTCGGTGTCCCCAGTAGTACATGAAATCGGTCCACACCAAAGCGATGAGCACTGTGAAGATGAGACCGAGAATGCTGGTGGACGAATGCCAGAGGTCTGGCAGGTGCAACGGAGTCAGAACGTATACGAAGCTGTAGAAGGCAACGACCAGCAATGAGATGGCCGAGTTCCCGATCGCGAACATCACAGCAACAGCGAGGCTGGTTCCAGTCTCTTTGAGCGTTTGGCGTGGGTGGTCCTGTCGACGGGCGATGGCGGCAATTCCTTCGCCAACCAGAAGGATCAGGAAGGAGACCAGAATGATGAAGTTGACACCGTGGTACGTAATGATCGACATTTTGTTCCTTTGTTCGGGATGATTGCTCCGTCATCCCCGAATGGGGGTGGTTTGCACCTGGTGCTGGATGCCGCATCGTTGTGGCATCGCTGAATCGCAGTAGTGGGTCGTGGAACAAGTCGTGTTGCTGAGGGTGAGTTGTCATGAAGCCAGTCAAGGTCCGTTTGTTACTAGTCGGGCTCGTGACCGCGCTGATGATTGCCCCCTCTGCGTTAGCTGCTGTCGCTTCGGCACCGGTGGTTGATCAGATCCCTGCACCGACGCCGCGTGCCAGTGGGGTCATTTCGACCTACACGTTGGTCGTCCCAACCTCGGTTTCCAAGTCCAAACTGCAAACTCGCGCGGTGATCCCCAACGGGGCGAGCTGTCCTAAACTGACGACTCTGCGACCAAATGGATCCACGAAGAAGCAGAAGATGTGGCTGCGCACCCCAGGGGCGAGCACGGGTGCAGCCTTCGCCTCGATCCGAGTTTGCGCAGCGAACGTCCCCAGGAATACGAGAGGTGCGACTGTTGGGCGTGTCAAGGTTCCGTTCCAACTTCCCAAGTCGATAGACAAGATCGCTCTGCTGGCGGACACCGGCTGTCGTATTAGAGCGACGAGTTCGCAGGACTGCGCCAGTCCCACGGATTGGCCACTTGCGAAGGTTGCGAAGAGCATCGCGGCAACCAAGCCAGACCTCGCGATGATGTTGGGGGACTTCTTCTACCGCGAGGAGCGGTGCCCAGACAGCGCAGTGGCTCAGTGTGGCGGTAGTCCCGCTCCACTGAACGGTGCGCCATTCAAGGATTCTGGGTATGGCTGGATTGCCGACGCCCTCGTGCCGATGGCCCAGGTATTCGCCACAACCCCATTGATGGCTGTGCGAGGCAATCACGAAGCCTGCAATCGAGGCGGGAACGGCTACTTCCTCCTTATGGATGCTTCGCCGTTAGGTGCGAAGGCGTGCGCACCGAAAGATGGCGTCGTACCGACGAACATCACTCCGAGTTGGGCAGTCGACTTGCCCATCAAAGCGGGGCGAACGTTGCGTGCTGTTGCGGTCGACACTGCGTACGGCTTGGACTACGAGGTGACGCCGTGGGAATCCACCCAGGCGGTGGCGTACTCGCAGGCAGCCAAGCTTGCCAAGCGAAAGAAAGGGCGCGAATCGTGGATGCTCACCCACCGTCCCATCTTCGGTCTCCTCTCGACGGACTACTCTGCGGGAAGCCCGACATTCACTCCATGGATGAGCGCCGATCAACAGGCAGCTGCTCAGGGCAAGCTGGGAAGATTCGACGCGATCATGTCCTCGCACATCCACCTCAGCCAGGCAGTACGTATCCCAGGTAACCCGGCACAACTGGTGATCGGCAACGGCGGAACTGAACTCGAACCGCCCACCGGCTACGGCATTCCGCCGTACGGCCCACTGCTCGACGGTCAAGGAAACCGGATCTCGCCGGAGTTCGAGCCCTACCCAAATGCAACTTGGCAGTGGACCCGAGTCCAATTCGGATTTGTTATTGCCACACCTGGCAAGAAAGCTGGGAACTGGACCTTGAGCCAACGCAGCCCCAATGGCAAGGCATTCGCCAAGTGCTCACTCAAGCAGCGAACGGTGTCCTGCAAGTAGCTCTCCGAGGCGCACGCCTCGCCTGGCGGGCTGGGCTACGAGATTTCGGCGGCGGCGTCCTGGTCGCACA
>DMNR01000240.1:0-799 GCA_003452655.1 Actinomycetota bacterium
GCACATGATGTTCGGCACGCCGTGTGAGGAGTACAAGCCGAATCCGGTCCTGGTGCATGCCCTGGACACCATCTTCACGCTGCATGCCGATCATGAGCAGAACGCGTCAACCTCGACGGTGCGTCTGTCGGGTTCGTCCGGCGCCAATCCCTACGCCTGTATCTCGGCGGGGATCGCCTGTCTGTTGGGTCCCGCGCATGGTGGCGCCAACGAGGCCTGCCTGCAGATGCTCGAAGAGATCCACGATGTCTCGCGCGTCGGCACGTACATCACGCGAGCCAAGGACAAGAACGACGACTTCAAGCTGATGGGCTTCGGCCATCGTGTGTACAAGAACTTCGATCCACGTGCCACGCTGATGCGTAAGGTGTGCAACGAGGTTCTTCAGGAACTCGGGCTGGAGAACGATCGCCTGTTCAAACTGGCGATGGAACTCGAGAAGATCGCCCTCGAGGACGACTACTTCATCGAGAAGAAGCTCTACCCGAACGTCGATTTCTATTCCGGGATCGTCCAGAAGGCCTTGGGCATCCCGACCACGATGTTCACCTGCATCTTCGCGTTGGCCCGTACCGTCGGCTGGATGACGCAATGGGAGGAGATGATCAACGACCCGGAGTACAAGATTGGTCGTCCGCGTCAGCTCTATATCGGCACCGCCAGGCGCGATGTGATTCCTGTCGACCAGCGATAGGCCGGCGGACTCCAAAGGGCGGCAGACAGGTGCCGCCCTTTTTTCATTCTGTGGCGCTTGGGCCCACAGGTTTTGTCGATTCGAACCAGGACCGTGACGACAGGT
>DMNR01000240.1:911-2193 GCA_003452655.1 Actinomycetota bacterium
CTCGACAATCCCGGTTCCGTTTCCGAGCAGTGGCGCGACTACTTCGACAAGCTGGCGCAACTGCCGGGTTACGTCGCCCGTGATGTGCCGCATCTGCCGGTGATCAACGCCTTCGCCGAGCAGGCGAGGAAAGGAGGCTACCGGGCCGCGGCCGTGGCACCGGTGGACGATAGAAAGCAGGTGAGCGTCCTGCAGATGATCACCGCCTATCGCTTCATCGGCGATCGCTGGGCCAACCTCGATCCGCTCAAGCGCACCCCGCGCTCGGATGTCCCGCAGCTCGACCCAGCCTACTACGGGTTCTCCGATGCCGACCTGAACACAGTGTTCAACGCCGGTTCGTTCAAGGGTACGCCCGACCACGCGACCTTCGGCCAGATCTACGACGCCCTGAAGGCGACGTATTGCGGCTCGATTGGCGTCGAGTACATGTACATCAGCACGGTTGCCGAAAAACGCTGGATTCAGGATCGTCTGGAACGAATCCACTCGAAGCCAAGCTACACGGCCGACGAGCGGAAGCGGATGCTCGAACGTCTGACTGCTGCCGAAACACTCGAACGCTACCTGCATACGCGCTACGTTGGCCAGAAACGCTTCTCGCTGGAAGGCGGCGAATCGCTGATCGTCTCGATGGACGAACTGATTCGCGTGGCCGGCGCTGGTGGTGTCGACGAGATCGTTGTCGGCATGGCTCATCGTGGCCGCCTGAATGTGCTCGTGAATACGCTTGGCAAGGAGCCGGCGATGCTGTTCGACGAGTTCGAAGGCAAGAAGGCGCAGGACCTGACCGCTGGCGATGTCAAGTATCACATGGGCTATTCGTCAGACGTGTCCACGCCGGGAGGACCATGCCACCTGACATTGGCTTTCAACCCGTCGCACCTCGAAATCGTCAACCCGGTGGTCGTCGGCTCGGTCTATTCGCGCCAGCGGCGGCGTGGCGAGAACGGCAAGGATAAGGTGCTGGCTGTCCTCATTCACGGCGACGCGGCGGTCGCTGGCCAGGGGGTCAACCAGGAGATGCTCAACTTTGGGCAGACGCGTGGCTATGGCGTTGGCGGCACCGTGCATATCGTTGTCAATAACCAGATTGGATTCACCACGTCGGACCCGCGCGACTATCGTTCGTCGTTGTACTGCACTGACATCTTCAAGATGGCCGAAGCCCCGATCTTCCACGTCAATGGCGACGACCCGGAAGCCGTGGCGCTGGTCACCAGCATTGCCGTCGAGTACCGCAAGACCTTCAAGAAGGACGTGGTGGTCGACATCGTCTGCT
>DMNR01000240.1:2297-3497 GCA_003452655.1 Actinomycetota bacterium
CGAGCAGGACGAGCCGATGGTCACGCAACCGCTGATGTACAAGAAGATTCAGCAGCATCCCGGTACGCGCAAGCTCTACGCCGACAAGCTGGTCGCCGAAGGCGTCCTTGCCGTCGAAGGTCCGGACGAGATCATCGCCGACTATCGCGCCCATCTCGACCGTGGCGAACTGCTCTATAACCCGGTTCTCGCCGGCTACAAGCACCCAATGACGATCGACTGGACGCCATTCGTTTCGCCGAAGTACATCGAGACCTGCGACACCAAGGTGCCGATCGGCGAACTGCAGCGCCTGGCCGAGCGGCTGACCACGGTGCCGGAGAACTTCACACTGCACAGCCGAGTCAAGAAGATCATCGACGACCGCCGCCAGATGAGCGAAGGAAAGCTCCCTGTCGACTGGGGAATGGCGGAGAACCTCGCCTATGCGTCGCTGCTCGTCTCCGGTTACGGTGTCCGCATTTCCGGCGAAGACGTTGGCCGCAGCACGTTCTTCCACCGCCACGCGGCCCTGCACGATCAGAACCGCGAGCACTGGGATGCGGGTACCTATCATCCGTTGAAGCACCTGCAGGAACGGCAGGGCGGCTTCCAGTGCTTCGACTCGGTGCTCTCCGAGGAAGCCGTCCTGGCTTTCGAGTATGGCTACACCTCGGCCAATCCGTACGAACTGGTGGTCTGGGAGGCACAGTTCGGCGACTTCGCCAACGGTGCTCAGGTGGTCATCGACCAGTTCATCGCTTCTGGCGAAGCCAAGTGGGGTCGTGCCAGCGGGCTCGTCCTGCTGCTGCCGCATGGCTACGAAGGGCAGGGGCCCGAGCACTCGTCGGCGCGGATCGAGCGCTACATGCAGTTGTGTGCCGAAATGAACATGGAAGTCTGCCAGCCGTCGACACCGGCGCAGGTCTTCCACATGCTGCGTCGGCAGGGGGTCCGCAACCAGCGCAAACCATTGATCGTCTTTTCGCCGAAGTCACTGCTTCGCCACAAGGACGCGACCTCCACACTGGAAGAACTGAGCGACGGCGAGTTCCAGCGCGTGATCGGTGAAGTCGAGCCGATCAACCCCAAGAAGGTCACGCGTGTCGTGTTCTGTTCGGGCAAGGTGTACTATGAGCTGGTCGCCGCGCGACACGAGAAGAAGATCGCCCACATCGCGATCGCCCGGCTCGAACAGTTCTACCCGTTCCCGCAGGAGTC
>DMNR01000188.1:0-6086 GCA_003452655.1 Actinomycetota bacterium
GTCCATCGAGATCGACGGACTGAAAACCACCGCACTCATCCACGGAGTCTCGACCAAGGACGCCAGCTACGCGGTCGAGATTCACAAGATTTCACAGCAGTAGCGCGTCTAGTTTGCCCCGGACAGGAGCTGGGTTCCGCGATCACGCGCGGGCCTTCGCTTGCTTGCGGAACCCCGCTAGCGGCCGATCGCCTTTCGACCTGATCCAACACCGCGGTCCAGCACCGACTGCAGCAGCGTCGGTCGGTCAGTCACGATCCCATCAACTCCCATTTCGAGCAGTCGGATCATGGTCGGTTCGTCGTCGATGGTCCAGGCGTGTACTACAAGCCCACGCTTGTGCGCCGATTGAATGAACGACCGCGTGATGATGGGCACGCCATTCTGACTGACCGGGACCTGGACACACTGGGCATTGCTCGGTAGCCCGAGTTCCGCCAGTCGCGAGAAGGGTCCCAGGCGCGATGCTGCCATGAGCGTTGCCACTTCCGGTGGCGTGAGACTGCTGGCAGCACTGGTACCGAGAGCAGATCGAATCGCGCGCACACGCAAGGCCGAGAAGGACCCAACGCAGATGCGTTCGCCGACCTTCTTCTGCTTGATCAGACGAACGAAGGGTTCGACGGTGTGATCGTCTTTGACATCGATGTTGATGTACTTGTCGTCGAACTCCTCGAGCAGTTCTTCGAGTCGAAGCACGCGATCACTGCCACCGACCTTTGCTCGACGAACTTCGGAGTAGGGCAGCGCGCTGATTCGGCCGACTCGGTCAGTGACCCGATTGAGGTTGGCGTCGTGAAAGACCATGACCTTGCCATCAGAAGTCGCCCGGACGTCCGTCTCGAAGTACTCGAACCCGATGTCAGCGGCGTTTCGAAAGGCAGTCAATGAGTTTTCCGGCGCCTCACGTCCGCCACCGCGATGTGCCAGCCCAATCGGACTAGGAGTCGCGACGAACGGGTGGTAGACGGTTTTGGCCACGCGGTCAGGGTAGAACAGGCTCATCGGGGAGCCTGATCGCCCCTGCCGTTGACAGCTCGATGCGATACGTGTCGGAACCGATCGTGGTTTCGACTTGGGCACCTGTGGGTGTGATGGTGCCGGTCGCGGACGCGACCTCCGGCCCAACGCCTGTCGATCTCGGAACGATGACGCTCACAATTCGGTTAGAGGGACCCCACGCATGTGCTCGCAAGGTGGGGGAGGGAACTAGCTCCCCATACTTGGACGAGTTCCAGCCTCGATACGGAGTCCGCTCCCCGCTTCCAACCGTGTAGTTCACCTCATTGCCGACATTCATGATGGTCACGTTGGCGCCGGGGCCGTTCGTCGAGGCCGACTGTCCATCGACTACAACTGTGCGGTCACGTCCGAAGTTCCAATTCACGTTGAACGTCCCCACTCGATCCATGGAGACGTCATCCATGACGATGAAGTAGTCGCCGACCCGGTCGTACCAAACGGTGCGCTGCAGCTGAGATCCCGCGTAGGCACCATCAACGAGCGAGGTGAGATCACCATCATTGGTGCTCTGTGAAGCCACGATGAGCGGTCGTGGCGCACTCGCAGACCCCCCGTCGATGCTCACATTGTTGTGCGCCGCACGACTGTAGACGAACGCTGAAGCCGCATCATTGGCGTACTTGTACTGCCCTGTGTCGAACAGCAGCTGTGAACCTTTGGATGCCAGCGTTAGCGCGGCGGCATCGCTGTGAGCGTGATATTCGCTCGCATGACCTGGACCACTGCGAATCGAGTAGTAGGTCTCGTCCACGAAGGGTCGATTCTGGCCGAATCCCGAATGGCCGAAGATGAACCCTGCCGCATAGCTGCTGTACTTGTTCGCCGGCGCTGCGCCCTCGCCGCCCCCAGCAGTCATAAAGCGCATCGAGCTGCCGGCGGGGGATTCGTCCACCTTCGACTTCGATGGCACGCCATCGCCGAGCGCCTCGTACCGACTATCCGGCCGCATCCCATGCGCGAGGAAGTCAGGAATTGCGTTGGAACGAAGCAATGCGGCGGGTACAGCTGACCCGCACCCGCGGATGCGCGCGATCTGCTGCTGAGTCCACGTGTAGGTGTTGCGCGCGTAGATCATCGACCCTTCACGCACTGAGCCGTCCTCTGCGATCATCTTCGCGGAGTTTGCGGCCATCCGACTCAGACCCTTCTTGCGGATCTTGGAACTGCCGATTGCGCAGCCGGCCGAGAAGATTCCGCCGGCTTGCAGGAACGAGACGTTGTTGACGTTGCCCCAACGCTTTGCGGCAACGGTCGCCTGTGTTTTCAGGGCGGCCTTGAGCTTCTTGCGTTTGGGTGCCGGGCCGGCCAAGGCGCACGCCATGGAAAGCATCCGGAAGCCAGACTCGATCTGCCCGTATGCGGCGCTCTGGCGCGGGCGCTTGGGTGGATTGTCTTTGATCCAGTCAAAAACGAGTGAGTAGAAACGACTCACCATCGCTGTGTTACCCGTGCGCAGGCCGTACCGCAAGAGTGGTAGTGCCCAGTGCAATGCATGCATGTTGGCGTTCCCGCTGCGGTCGAGGCTGCTGGTGTAACGCCAGGAAGGATTCTTCTTGAGGCTAAATGTCCCGAACTGCGTGACCCTTGCTTGCCCACGCATGATGTTGTTGGCATCAGCGGCATCTGTCGACAAAGTGCCAAAGCTGCCGTACTGACACTGGCTGGCAGCCTTCGCCGCTGTGCTGCGCGTGGTTGGGAACGCAGGTTCACTGAACTGCGGCAAGGGTCCCGGATCGATCTCTGATGGGTCCGGGATTTGTTCAACGAGTGGGACTACAGCCGACACCACTGGTGCGGCGGAAACGGGGGCCGTTAGAAGCCCAGTTGCGGCGATCCTGATTGAGAGAGCACCAACCGCCACGCGCATACCACTCGTCCGGCGCTTGCGAAAACCGTCAACTGCCACCGAACCGACGATACCTAGCAATCTGAACTGGGCGATGCAATTGGATGCCACAGTCATCCAAGATTTGGAAGGATTTGCTATTTAGAGGGTCGCATCGTCGCCACGGCGACCGTGCCGATCCCTTACCGATAGCGTGGCAGCATGCTGACTGCCGCCTTCTGGGCCCTCATCGGGTCGGGCGCACTCGTTGTTGGTGCGCTGCTCGGCTTCTGGCTTGGTGTGTCCCGCAGGACCCTCGGTCTGATCATGGGTTTCGGCGCTGGAACGCTGCTCAGTGCAGTGTCCTTCGACCTTGTCTTCGAAGCATTCAAGGAATCTGAGGGCCTGCCAATCGTCATCGGGCTTCTCGCCGGCGCGTTTGCCTTCTGGGGCGGCGACATCCTGATTGAGCGAATGCAAACAGGCAAAGGCTCCACCCCCGAGTCCGGCGACCAAGACCCTGAAGGAGAACCTGGTTCGGGGCTGCAGCTTGCACTCGGGGCGACTCTCGACGGCGTTCCCGAGTCAGTGGCGATCGGATTGACATTGCTCGGGGGCAACCCAGTGAGTCTGGCGTTCGTCATTGCGGTGTTTCTGTCCAACGTCCCCGAGGGGATGGCGGCGTCCGTCGAACTTGCCCGCACGGGGTACTCCAAGGCACGAATCCTGGGAATTTGGGGTGCGGTCGTCGTCTTGTGCGTAGTTGCTGCCGCTGTTGGATACGTTGCACTTGGGGACTCTCCTCCGAGCACCATCGCGCTCATCCAGTCATTCGCTGCCGGAAGCATTCTTGCGATGTTGGCGATCACGATGATGCCGCAGGCATTTAGCAAAGGCGGGCGGGCAGTCGGCATCGTCACCGTCGTGGGATTCATCCTGGCTGCTGGTCTGTCGGCGCATTAGCCGAACGCGCGAAGAAGTGGCGGGCAGTAGCCACCGAAAGCCGATGTTCAGATGCGACCCCACACAGATGACGCCACGGGGGGTTGCCATGACGTCACTATGATGTCATACTGACGTCATGGAGCTTCAATTGTTCGTTGACGAACTGCGCGGCCAACTTCTCGCATCGGCGGAAAATGGCGGTGATGAGAGTCGGGCAGTTGCCCAACGGATGAGCGCAACGATCGACGCTGCCGCCCACCTGGTGCTTTTGGAGGCAATCTCTGCCGCAGCCGATGAGATCACTCTCGAGTTGGCGCCGGGCTCTGTGCAGGTGCTATTGCGGGGGAGAGACCCCGAGTTCGCCGTGACAATTCCGTCCGAGCAACCCGCACAGGCAGCGGTGCCTGCCTTAGCTCCCGTTGCAAGTCTTGCGCAAGACACGGACGACAGCGGAACGGCTCGCATCACCTTGCGACTGTCCGAAACGCTCAAGAGTCGTGTCGAAGAAGCCGCCACCAACGATTCACTGTCGGTCAACGCCTGGTTGGTCCGCGCGATTACGACGGCTACTGACGTTAGTCCACCGTCCGCCCCAAGCGCGCCAACCTCAGGGCAGAGCTACACCGGCTGGGTTCGCTAGTCAGCCGGAAGGTCCACCCACGAAGCCCACAACCAACAGCGAGGTAGAAGCAATGAAGACTTTCGCCGCTCCACAGCCAATTACTGCCGTCATCGACGTCATCCTCGGAGATATCCGGGTCACCGCAAGCGATCGAGATGACTGCACAGTGACCATCCGCCCGCGCGACGAACTGCGCCAAGCCGACGTTCGAGCCGCCGAGGCCGCACAGGTCGAATTCGCCAATAATCACCTAACGGTGAGAGTGAGCAAGAGTTGGCAGCGGTTCACCGGAGCAAGCAAAAACGACGGTGCCGTCACGGTCGAGGTAAGCCTGCCGACTGATTCCACGCTGCGAGCCACCACAGGCAAGGGGGATATCCGCGGTGAAGGAGAGCTTGGCCAGACTGCTACCAGAACTGGCCTAGGGAATATTCGCCTCGACGGGGTGGGCACGCTCAGGGCCAGGACCGGGCTTGGCGACATTACGGTGGACGACGTCACAGCGGATGCAACCGTGACAACAAATACAGGTGCGCTCCGGCTTGGATCCATCCATGGGTCGGCAACCATCAAGAATTCGAACGGCTCCGTGGAGATCACTGAATGCGGACGTTATGCGAATGTTCGGACAGCCTCTGGGGATATCTCAATTGGCCGCGCCTTGACCTCAATCATCGCGGTGTCGGCAGCCGGGGACATTCGGATCGCTGAAGTCTCCGCGGGTTCAGTCACGGCACGAACCGGCGCTGGAGCGGTGGAGATCGGCGTGCGCGACGGAATCACTGCCTGGTTGGAGGCCACTGCACGTTACGGCGCAGTTCGTAACGGACTGACAGCTTCAGGGGCACCCGACGCATCAACCGCACCCGTTGAGATTCACGCACGAAGCGTCGGCGGCGATGTCACTATCAGCAAAGCGGTCGCCGCATGGATCTAGCGCGACGAATTGCGGCACGGGGGAGTGAGTTCCTGTTCTTTGCGTTGACTCCCCCTCGGACCACGGTCAGTTCGGAGCGGGCTCAGCAGATCGCCGACGTGACACGCCGCCGCCTCGCTGGGTTGCAGCTCGATGGTCTTGTCCTTTACGACATCGATGATGAGAGCGATCGCAACCCGCAAGAGAGACCGTTTCCCTTCCTACCCACAATGGATCCTGCAACCTTCCGAGCACGACATCTGAAGGACTGGAGCACGCCAGTCGTGGTGTATCGAGCCGTCGGAAAATACGAGGAGGATGACCTCCGGTCGTGGTTGGAAGCTCAAGGAGCCGACGATGTGCTCACGGTGTTCGTTGGTGCGTCGTCGCGACACAAGAAGTCATCAACCTCGCTCGTTCGCGCCCAAGAATTGTGGGCGGGTACACGACCAGATCTCCAGCTCGGCGGCGTCGCGATTCCCGAACGACATACGCGTAGTGGCGTCGAGCATCTGCGCCTAATCGCGAAACAGGAAGTCGGATGCTCGTTCTTCGTTACGCAGGTCGTCTACGACGTCAACGCAGCAAAGAACCTTGTATCGGACTATCGCTACGAATGCGCTGCAAGAGGCCTGCCACCCGTACCGATCGTCTTCACGTTCTCGGTGTGCGGATCACTCAAGACGCTGGCATTCCTCGAATGGCTCGGCGTCGACGTGCCGCGCTGGATCCAGAATGACCTTCGGCACGCAGAC